>JALYYF010000026.1 GCA_030946725.1 Candidatus Dormiibacterota bacterium | reverse complement strand
GCCGTGCCGCGGCCGGAGACGCTGGTCGTCCTGCAGACCGTGGCGCTGGCTCTCGGCGCCGTCCCGGTGTACCTGGCCGCGAGACATCGACTACCGCCCGGCTATCAGAGGCTGCTGTGGGTCGTGGCCTACTTCCTTGCGGTGCCGCTGGCGCACATCAACCTGTTCGACTTTCACGAGATCACGCTGGCGGTGCCACTGCTGGGTGCCGCGCTCTACCTGCTCGACCGCGGGAAGCTCGCCTGGTTCTGGGTGGCCTTCACCGCATCCCTGCTCGTCAAGGAAGAGGTCGCCCTGATCGGGCTGGGCGTCGGGACCCTCCTGGTGCTGAGGCGGAGCTCCTGGCGGCAGGGGGTGCTTGTGGTGTCCGTCTCCCTGCTCTGGTTCCTCGCCGTGACGGAAGTCGTGATCCCGTTCTTCGGCCACGGCCGCCAGTACGCGTACTTCGCCGAGCGGTACGGCGCCCTGGGCAGCTCGCCAGGAGCGCTGCTGAGCACCGTCGTCACCCACCCGCTGACCGCCGTCCGCGTGCTGCTGCAGTGGCAGAAGGTCGCTTTCCTGCTGGCGCTCTTCGGGCCGGTGCTGGCGATCAATCTGCTCTCCGGCTGGGGCGGGATCCTCGTGCTGCCGACCCTCGGCTACCTCCTGCTCTCCAGCTATCCGCCGCAGTTCTCGTTCTCGACCCAGTACTCGGCACCGCTGCTGCCGCTGATCCTGGTGCCGGCCGTCTGGGGCTTCGCCCGGCTCCCGTCACGGCATCGCCCCGTGATGGCGGCGGCGATCCTGGCCAGCTCGCTCGCCTTCCAGCTGGCGTTGGGGGACCTTCCCGGGGTCCGCAAGTTCAGGGGTGGCGACTTCACCACGGAGGCGCGCTACGTCGCGTTCGAGCACCAGCTGGACCGGGTTCCGGCCGATGCCAGCCTGGCTTCCGAGAGCGACCTCTCCCCGCACCTCTCTCACCGGCGGTTCCTCTTCGACCTGCAGTTCGAGGGGACCAACCGTGCCGACTACGTCGCGCTCGACTACGCGTCCGAGGGCCGCGATCGCAACCGCTTTCAGCGGCGCCTCGCCGCCGTCGAGGCTCAGGGCTACCGGCCTATCGCGTACGGCGACGGGCTCGCGCTGCTGATCCGCACGGGATAGGCAGGGGCCGCCTCAGCCCAGCCTGCCGCGCTGGCGCAGCGCCTCGTAGATCACCAGCGCGGCGCTCGTCGAGACGTTCAGGGAGTTCATCCGGCCGAACATCGGGACGCGGAGGGTCACGTCGGCGGAATCCTTCCAGGAGCTCTGCAGACCCTCGCTCTCGGCGCCGACCACGACGGCGAGTCCACTTCGGAGGTCGGCCGACGTGTATGCCGCGCCACTCTGCGGGTCGGTGACGGCTATCGAAACCTCCCGACCTCGGAGCCACCGCACCAGCTCCTCCGGCTCCGCCTCCGCCACCGGCACGGCGAACACCGACCCGCGACTGGCGCGGACGACGTTGGGGTTCCCCCAGTCGGTGCCCGCCGGCGAGGCTATCACCGCGTCGACGCCGGCGGCCTCCGCCGTCCGCAGCATCGCGCCCAGGTTGCCCGGCTTCTCGACGCCCGCGCAGACCAGAAGCAGAGGCTGCGCCGGCAGCTGCAGGCGCTCGAGGCCGGTCGCGATGGCCGGGAGCTCGGCCAGCCAGCCGTCCGGTGACTGCCTGTAGGCGACCTTCTCGAAGACGCGCGGGCTCAGCTCGTGGACCTCGGCGCCGAGCTCCCGGACCGTCTCCAGCAGGGAGAGCTCGGCGGGGTCCCGCACCAGGGACGGGCTGTAGTAAAGGACTGCAGGTCGAGCCCCGCTCTCCAGGGCGGTGCGCAGTTCGTCGTAGCCCTCCACCAGCATCCGCGCCGCACGGTCCCGGCCGCGCCGGGTCCTCAGCTCGGCGAGCGCCCGGACACGCGGGTTTTGCGCGCTGGTGATCTGCACTCTGCCGGACTCAGCCCGCGAGCCGAGCTGGTGTTGCGGCGCCGCCCTCGCGCAGGCGCCCGCCGTCCAGCGTGAGGGTCCGCCCTCCCCAGCTCGGGCCCGCTCCCGGATGGCCGACGGCGATCACGGTCCGCCCGGTCATGAGCCGGTCCAGCGAGCGGACCAGCTCGGCCTCGGTCTCCGCGTCCAGGTGCGCGGTCGGTTCGTCGAGCAGGAGGATGGGCGCGTCCTTGAGGATGGCGCGCGCGACAGCGAGCCGCTGCCGCTCGCCGCCGCTCAGCATCAGGCCGTTCTCGCCGATCCAGGTGTCGTACCCCTGAGGAAGCCGCTCGATGACCTCGTGGACCTGGGCCTGCCGGCAGGCGTCCGCCAGCTGGTCGTCGGAGGCGTCGGGGCGTGCCAGCAGCAGGTTGGCCCGCACGGTTCCTCCGAAGAGGTGGGTGTCCTGTGCCACGACGGCGAAGAGGGCGCGCACGTCGTCAGCCCGGCACTCGCGGACGTCGCTGCCGCCCACGCGCAGAACACCGCGCTGCGCTTCCCAGAAGCGAAGCAGCAGGTACACCAGCGTCGTCTTCCCGGCTCCGCTCGGGCCGACAATGGTGACCCGGTCGCCGGGCGCCAGCGTCAGGTCCAGGCCTTCCAGCACCGGCGGCTCACCGGCCTGATACGCGAAGCAGAGCCCGTGGACGTCCACCGACCCCCCGGCCGGAGGCGGCGCGGCGTCCGCCGGATCCACCACGGCCGGCGGCGTGTCGGTGAGCTCGAAGAGGCGGTGGGCGGCGGCCAGGCTGCGCTCCAGGTGCTCGACCGCCGGCGGCAGCGAGGCCACGGCCTCCAGCGCGGCCAGCGCGCTGAGCGGAAGCAGCGCGAGGTAGACGGCGTCCAGGCGGCCGCTCGAGACCAGCGGAATGGCCACCAGCAGGACGGCCACGAGGGCGGCACCGGCGAGGAGCGCCGCCACGGCCGCGGACACTCCGCGCAGGAGTGCCAGGCGGCCGTCCGCCCGGGTCATGCGGCGCCCGATCTCCTCCAGCGAGGCCAGATGGCTCTCCTCGCGGCCGCAGGCGAGCAGGTCGGCCAGCCCCTGCACGCCGTCGACGGCCGCCGCCGACAGCTCCGCCCGGGCCGCGACCTGGGCTCGAGCGGCCGAAGCCGAGGCGCGGCGGGCCGCCAGGGGCAGGGCCACACCGGTCAGCGAGAGCACCGCCAGGAGTGTCAGGGCCAGCCGGGCATCGAAGACGGCGAGGAAGAGGCAGGCCGAGACTCCCGCGACCAGCGCGGTCACGGCCGGCACCAGCACCCGGACCGAGAACTGCTCCAGCGTCTCGATGTCCGCGACGATCCGGGAGAGCAGGTCCCCGCCTCGGTGGCGCCAGAGCGCGGCGGGGGCCAGCGGCTCGATCGACCGGTAGAACCAGACGCGAAGGCGCGCCAGCAACCGGAAGCTGACGTCGTGGCTGGTGTACCGCTCCAGGTAGCGGAGCGCGCCGCGGGAGAGGGCGAAGAGACGGACCCCGGCGAGGGCGGCCTCGATCTCCACGAAGGAGGTGACCAGCGCCGCGCGCGAGATGGCGTAGGCCGCCGTCGCCATCAGCCCCACGCCTGCCACCACGGTGGCGGAGCTGAGCAGCCCCGCCGCCGCCAGGCCGCCGCGGACGGAAGCCGTCAGGCCGAACAGCCGGCGCAGGTCCGAGGGTCGGGAGCTCATCCCACCGCCTCTGCGGGGAGCGTCACACCCTCGCGCAGCGAGACCACCAGGTCGGCTCCGGCCGCCAGCTCGGCGTCGTGGGTGATGATCAGCGCCGTCCGCGCCCGGCAGTGGTCGAGGATCGCTCTGCGGACCTGGGCGGCGGTACTCGCGTCCAGGTGCAGCGTCGGCTCGTCGAGGATCACGACCGGGCGGTCCAGGAGGAAGGCGCGGGCCAGGGCCAGCCGCTGCCGCTGGCCGCCACTGAGCCTCGCTCCGCCCTCGCCGATCGACGTGCCATAGCCGAGGGGCAGGTCAGCGATGAAGGTGTGGGCGTGGGCGGCGGTGGCCGCGGCCTCGAGCTCTCCCTGGCCGGCCTGGGGGCGGCCCAGGCGGATGTTGTCGGCCACGGTGCCGTGGAAGAGGTGGGGGAGCTGCGGCACCCAGGCCACAAGCCGCCGCCAGGCCGCAACGTCCAGCTCCTGCAGCGGCCTCCCATCCACCAGGATCCGGCCACGCTCGGGGGACGCGAACCCCAGCAGCAGCGCCGCCACGGTCGTCTTGCCGGCGCCGCTGGGACCGACCAGCGCAAGCGTGCGACCGCGAGGCAGCCGGAGGGTGACCTCCCTCAGCGCCGGCGCGTCGCGCGCCGGCGGCGTGTAGCCCACGCCCTCCACGCGGATTTCGACGGGGCCCGGCCCGGGCGCCGCGGGCGCGCGCAGGGTGGTCG
>JALYYF010000019.1 GCA_030946725.1 Candidatus Dormiibacterota bacterium | reverse complement strand
GGACATCGTCGTGCACTCGGCGACCAAGTACATCTGCGGTCACGGCACCACCATCGGTGGCGCGATCGTGGACGGCGGCCGCTTTCCCTGGGACAACGGCAGGTTCCCCGGGATGACCGAGCCCTCCCAGGGCTACCACGACCTTCGCTTCTTCGAGTACTTCGGAGACTTCGGCTGGTTGATGAAGTGCCGGGCCGAGATGCTGCGGGACTACGGCCCGACCATGGCGCCGATGACGGCCTGGCTGCTTCTCCAGGGCCTGGAGACCCTCCACGTCCGGATGCAGCGCCACGTGTCGAATGCCCAGGCGGTTGCCGAGTTCCTGGAGGGCCACCCCGCGGTGGAGTACGTCAACTACCCTGGGCTCGCTTCCAATCGCTACCACGGGCTGGCTCGGAAGTACCTGCCGCGAGGCGCCGGCGCCATCTTCACCTTCGGCATCCGCGGCGGCCGGGAGGCCGGCAGGCGCTTCATCGAATCGGTCCAGCTCTTCAGCCACGTGGCCAACGTCGGCGACGCCAAGTCGCTGGTGATCCACCCGGCCTCGACCACCCACCAGCAGCTCAGCGACGACGCGCTGCGTTCGGCCGGCATCGGACCGGAGCTGGTCCGCCTATCCGTCGGCATAGAGGACGTCGAGGACATCATCTGGGACCTGGAGCAGGCGCTCGACCGCTCCCAGCGATCGGAGCCTTCGCTCGCGGCCGGCAGCAACGGGCTGGGCCACTCCATCCTCTCCAAGGCCTTCGGGGCGCCCTACCAGGAGTGAGCGGATGAGCGCAGTTGGCGAGCGAAACGACCATGGCCTGACGGCCTGGGACCGCTACCGGATCCTGACCACCTACCGCACCATCGCGATGGTCGGCCTCTCTTCGAACTACTACAACCCGAGTTCGTTCGCGGCCATCTATCTCGACGCGAACGGATACGACATCGTGCCCGTGAATCCGACCCAGGCGGGTAAGCGCGAGATCATGGGCCGCCGGGTCTACGCCAGCCTGAGCGAGGCCGCCCGCGATCATCGGATCGAGATCGTGGACGTGTTCCGCCCCTCCCACGAGGTGCCGGCACTGGCGCGCGAGGCGGTCGCCATCGGCGCCAGGGTGCTCTGGATGCAGCTCGGGGTGGTCAGTCCGGAGGCGGCCGAGATCGCGCGGGAGGGCGGCCTCGAGGTGGTCATGGACCGCTGCTGCAAGATCGAGCACGCCCGCTTCTTCGGCGGCCTGCGAACGATCGGCCTGAACACGGGCGTGGTGACCAGCCGCCTCGCCATGCGCCTGCCGGAAGGCTGAGGCGAGATACCCCCTCCCTACCCTCCCCGCAAGGGGGAGGGAGAAAAGAGTGGAGGCGTCACTGGAGAGGGCGGATTCACTCCGGCCGTATGAGTTGTCACTTCCCAGCGACTCCAGACGTCACTTTGGGGAAGGGGGCTGGGGGGGAAACCTGTTTCCCCCGCACGTCAAACCTGTTTCCCCCGCATCTTTTATTGGGGACCGGCCCTTGCGGACCGGTCCCCGAACGAAATGGGGGAAAGATGTCTCCGGCGCCGGCGGACGTACGGCCGACTGATGGGCCTTCATGGGTGGGGACCGGCCCTCCCGGACCGGCCCCCGGCGACATGAAGGAAGGGGGTAGCCAAAAGCATCGGAGCGGATCAGCCGCCGGTCCGCTACCGGCGGTCATCTGCGGGAGGCCGGACTGGAAGGGCCGGCCTCCTCTCTGCAAATAGAGACGTCCAGCGGGGGAAAACCGGTCGATCTTTATGGGCGCCGATAATCAGTGGGGGAGTACCGCTGGAAGCGCTCGATCCGGTCTCAGACTTCGACGCCATCTATGAGCAATACCGCGTGCGCATCTACCGGACCGTCTACGGTGTGGTCCTGAACGAGGCGACGGCGGAGGACCTCACCCAGGAGACGTTCGAGCGCGCTTACAGGACCAGGGCGGAGTTTCGTGGCAGCGCCCCGCTGGGGGCCTGGCTGCACAGGATTGCAGTCAATCTCGCCATCTCGCACCTGAGGCGCCAGGGACGGCTTCGACAACTACCTTTCCGGCTCTTCACGCGGCCGGACACCGGCAGGGGGTTCGACCGCGTGGAGGCCAGCACGCTGACCCAGCGCGCCCTGGCCGCGCTGAAGCCCAAGCACCGCGCCGTCGTCGTCCTCCACTTCTACGCCGGGATGACCCGTCAAGAGATCGCCGAGGTGCTGGGGGTGCCGGAGGGGACCGTGGCCTCCCGGCTCTCGACCGGGCTCGGCGTGATGAGGAAGGCGCTGGCACGGGCCGAGAGGGAGCTGACGACCGAACTTTCCGGCGGGGGAGAGCGCTGATGGATACACGGAACATCCAGGGCGCCCCGATGGAACCGGACTGGGCAGCGCTGATCCGGGCGGAGCTGGACGCGCACAGTCCCAGCGGGCTGCCGCCCCGGTTCAGGCCGCGCCAGCTGCCGCAGACTCCGCCGCGGCGGCGCTGGGCGCGTCCGCTGGCGGTGGCGCTCGCCGTTCTGCTTCTGGCTGCGGCGGTGGTGACCGCTGCGGCGGCGACCCAGCCCGGAGGGATCGTCGCCACGCTGCAGCGCACGGTTCACCAGCTGACCGGGAAGCAGATCGGGCCCACTCCCACCACGATCCCGGGTCGAACTCCGGGAACCGGTGTTGGTCCCTCGGGCAGCGGCAGCTCGGGGTCCCCATCGCCTGGACAGGGAGTGACGCCGGGATCATCCTCTGCGCCGGGATCTTCGCCGGCGCCCGGCTCTGGCGGTGCCGCTGGCGGCGGATCCTCGCCAGCTCCTGGTGGTGGTGGCGCACCGCCGGCCGGGGGGCCCGTGCCGCCGCTCCCTGTGCCGACGCCCCCGCTCCCGGTGCCGACCCCGCCGCTCCCGGTGCCGACCCCGCCACTTCCCGTGCCGACACCGCCGCTCCCCGTGCCGACGCCGCGGCTGCCGGTCCCCACGCCACCCCTGCCGCACCAGGGCCGCTAGCCGGGGGGTGTTTAGGTCCTCCCCCCGCGGCGCGGGGGGAGGAGATAAAGCCTCAGGCGAGGCGCTCGGCTACCAGCTCCAGGATGTGGGCGACTCGTAGGGGGAGGCCGCGGCGGGCCGCCCCGGACCGGATGTGCATCAGACATCCCGGGTTGTCGCTGGCGACGACGCTGCAGCCGGTGGCCGCCACCGCTGCCAGCTTCCACTCCACCATCCGGTCGGCCACCTCCGGCCATTCCATGGAAAAGGTGCCTCCGAAGCCGCAGCAGTTGGCGACCTCCACCAGGTTCACGACCTCGTACCCGGCCAGTTCGAGCACCCGGCGGGGCTCGCTGACCAGGCCCAGCTGGCGCTTGGACTGGCAGGAGTCGTGATAGGCGACCCGTGGCCGGTCACCTTCCGGCGCGCGCACGAGCTCCGGCCGGGATTCCAGCAGCCCGACCAGGAACCGCGTGGAGTCGACCATGCGCTCCCGTATGGCCGGCAGACCGGGGGGCGGCTCTCCCCACCCTTCCAGGTCGAGCGTCACCGCCCCGAAGCAGGAGGCGGAGGGCGTCACGATGGGCCCGGAAGAGCCCGCGAGGTCCTGCACCAGCCGCCGCCCGAGCTTCTCGGCCTTCTCGAAGTCTCCGGCGTTGGCGCAGATGAGGCCGCAGCACCACTGCCCGGCTGGGAACTCCACGCGGTGTCCGGCCGCGCGCAGGATCCGGTTCAGGGCCAGGCCGGCCTCAGGCGTCATCCGGTCGACCAGGCAGGAGGCGAAGATGGTCACCGGAGCGGCTTCCGCCGGACCGTTCGCCCGGAGCTGGCTGCGCAGGGACCGGCTCGCCAGAGGCGCCGGGCCGAGGGGAAAGAGACGGCTCACCGGCGCCGCCAGGGCAGTTCCCGCCCGCGCCACCGAGGGCCGGGACCACAACTCCAGCAGGGCCTGCTTGGCGAGCGGCTTGCGGTGGCTGTGGCGGCGGTGCTCCAGGATCTGCCGGGGCAGCGGGATACCCACCGGGCAGATCTCCTCACACGCGTTGCACTGTGTGCACAGCGACTGCGGCAGCTCGTCCGCTTCCAGCCCATGGTGGAAGGGCGTGAGAACCAGGCCGATCGGCCCGCTGTAGATGTGGCCGAACTGGTGGCCGCCGACCGCCATGAAGCTCGGGCAGGCGTTGGAGCAGGCGCCGCAGCGGATGCAGGTCAGCGCGTCGGCGAACAGCGGCTGGGCCAGCATGTCCGTGCGGCCGTTGTCCAGCACCACGCAGTGCATCTCGCGCGGGCCGTGGGCGCCCATGACCGGGAAGAAGCCGATGTCCGAGGAGCGGGAGGGACCGGTCACCCAGTTGACGTAGGCGCTCATGAGCTGGCCGGTGGCGGACCGGGGAAGCATCCGCAGCATGGCCACAGCGTCGTCCAGGCTGGCGACCAGCTTGTCCATACCGAAGAGGGCCACGTGGACGCGAGGCAGCGTGATCGTGAGGTCGGCGTTGCCCTCGTTGGTGACGATCATCACCGTTCCGGTCTCGGCGATGGCGGCGTTGGCACCGCTGATCCCGACCGAGGCGTCGATGAACTTCTGGCGAAGCTCCTGGCGTGCGTGCGCCATGATCGCGTCCCGGTCGGGCGCTGTGCCCAGCTCCTCGGCCCAGTCCTCGACCGTCAGGTGCACGGCGGGCGCGATCAGGTGGCTCGGGTGCTGGTGCAGGCGCTGGACGATGTACTCCCCGAGGTCGGTCTCCACCACCTCCATGCCCAGGCTCTCCAGGTGCTGGTTCAGGAAGATCTCCTCGGTGGCCATCGACTTGGACTTGGTCACGATGCCGGCTCCCGCGGCCTGGCAGATGCCGGCGATGATCTCCCGAGCCTCGGCGTCGGTGCGCGCGAAGTGGAAGCGGCCGCCGACCGCCTCCAGCCGCTGCCGGAACTGGTCAATGAGCTCCGGCAGCCGGACCAGGTTGGCCTGGCGCCGCCGCTTGAGCTCGTCCCGCCCGGTCTCGAAGTCCTGCGATTCGAAGCCCTTGCGGCGCTGCTCCCGCAGCCCGGTCATGGCCTCGGTCAGCGCCTGCTGCAGGCGGGGGTTCTCCAGCGCCGCGTCGACGCGCTTGCGGAAGTGCCGCCGGCTTTCGCGCCGGTAGGTGGTCCTGGTGGTCTCGCTAGACACGCGAGGAGACAGCCTCCGCCACCGCTTCCGGCGTGTGCACCGGTGCGAGACAGAGGGTGCCCACGCAGATCACTGCCCGCTCGTCGCCCGCGAGCTCGACGGCCGCGTAGGGGAAGGCGCCGAGGGCAGCGCCGGCCAGTTCCCGGTTGGTCGTCGTGACCTTGATCAGGGGCCGGCGGACGCGGTCCAGCGCGCGGGCGAAGGCGGCCGCCATCAGACCGTACCGACGCGGGAGCGCGGCTACCGACTCCAGCGCCCGCTCGGCCCGCTCGGTCTCGCCCAGCTCGTGGAAGGCGATCGCGGCGAGGGAGTTCTCGCCCAGCGGCTTGAGCCGCTCGCCCAGGCGGCCGAGCCGATCCCCGCCGGCGTGGTCGAAGTACCCGCCGAGCTCGGCGTCGCCGTAGCGGTCCTCCAGGTGCCGGACCAGGTCGCGGCCCCGGCCGTTCCAGCCCGCCCGCACAGCTGCCAGCAATCCCCAGACCTGGTCGGCCAGCTGGCCACCGACGCCGTCGGTATGCAGCAACCCGCCATCCGGCGCGGAGTAGCGCTCGAAAACGCTCTCCAGAAGCTGCAGGGCCTGCTCTCGAAGCCGGGGGCGGCCGAGGCGAAGGTCGGCCTCCAGGAAGGCGATCGCAAGCGCGCAGTTCCAGGCCACGTAGACGCGCCGGTCCACGTAGGGAGCCTGCAGCTGGCTGCGTCCGGCGGCGTCCCGCGAGTAGTACTCCTCGTCGGCGTCCTGGCTGCCCCCGTAGAGTCCGGTTTCGGGGTCCCTCAGCACCGTGTCCAGGTAGCGAATGGCGTCGTCCAGGATCTCGGCCTGCCCGGTCAGCGCCAGCCCGGAGAGAAGCCCGGCATGGTCCTCGAGCATCTTCTCGAAGTGGGGGACGGACCAATCCTGGGTGGTCGAATAGCGAAAGAAGCCCCCCTCGAGGTGGTCGTAGGTGCCGCCGCCCGCCATCTGGGTCAGCGTATGGGCGGCCATGTCCAGCAGGCGCGGCTCGCCCTTCACGACGGACTGCTCGGCGAGCAGCGCGATCGCGTCCGTCTGGGGGAACTTGGGCGCCGTGCCGAAGCCGCCGTAGGTGGCGTCATAGGCGCTCTCCACGTTGCCGAGCACGCGGTCGACCAGGCCCGCGTCGATCCGGCCTGCAATGGCCGCGGCTGAAGCGCCAGCTCGCTCGCGACCCTCCAGGACCTTCGCCACGATCTCGGGCTTGTGCTGCCTGTAGTAGCTGGAGACCTTCGCCAGGGCGTCGGCCATCTGCTCTGGCGGCATATAGGTGGCGCCGGTCAGGATGTCCCCCTCGGGAGTGAGAAAGGCCGTCGTCGGCCAGCCGCCCATGTTGTAGCGCTGGTTCACGTCGGGGCGCACGTCGTTGTCGACCCGGACCGGGACGTACTGCTCGTTGACGATGTCGATGACCTGCTGGTCGGAGTAGCTGGTCTCGTCCATAACGTGGCACCAGTGGCACCAGACCGCCGAGATCGAGAGCAGGATGGGCTTGTCTTCCGCCCTGGCGGCCTCGAAGGCCTCCGCCGACCAGGGCCGCCAGCGCACCTCGTGCGCCCGGTTGGGCCGCGGCGAGAAGTGGAACTCGGCGTCCGGATGCTCGCCCACGAGCCAAGCCTACCGCCAGTGTCCCGTCCCGGAAACTAGCTGCATCTCCACATCGGGTTCACGGGGCCATGGCCGCGCCCCACCTCCAGCGAGCTCTGGATGGCCCCGGTGATGAAGACCTTGGCCTCCTTCACCGCCTGCAGCGTGTCCAGGCCCCGCGCCAGACCGGCAGCGATCGCCGCAGAGAAGGCGCAGCCGCTGCCGTGCGTGTTCTCCGTCGCCACCCGCTCCGATTCCAGCCAGACCAGGTTCTGACCGTCGAAGAAGGCGTCCGATGCGGCGCCGTCGGCGTGGCCGCCCTTGACCACGGCCGCGGCGCAGCCCAGGGCGACCAGGTCGCGCGCCGCCTGCTCACGCTCTGGCCGCGAGCGGATGGGACGGCCGAGCAGCACCTCCGCCTCGGGCAGGTTGGGTGTGATGACGCTGGCGAGCGGGATCAGCCGCTCGACGAGCGTCCTGACGGCCTCCGGGCGCAGGAGCCGCTCCCCCCCCTTGGCGACCATCACGGGGTCCACCACCAGGCTGTCGAGGCCCAGCTCCTCGATCGCCGTCGCCACCGTCTCGATGATCTCCGAGCTGGAGAGCATGCCGGTCTTCACCGCGGCGGGGGAGAGGTCGCCCACCACGTCGTCTATCTGCGCTCGGATGATGTCGAGCGGCAGCTCTACGTAGTCGCTCACGCCCAGGGTGTTCTGGGCGGTGACCGCCGTGACGGCGCTGGTGCCGTGCACGCCGAGCGCGGCGAAGGTCTTGAGGTCGGCCTGGATGCCCGCCCCGCCGCCGGAGTCGGAGCCGGCGATGGTCAGGGCGACCGGCAGCCTCATCGCCGGCCGAGCCGGAGCATGGTCGAGTAGGCGCCCGCGGCGACGGCCATGCTGACCAGCCCGGAGAGGTCGGCACCGTGCAGGGCGCTGATCAGCGGGTCGTTGAAGGCCCGCACCCCGGGATAGATGTTCGCGTAGTTGACGAAGAGGAAGCTGAGGGCGGTGCCCAGCGCCCAGGCCACCAGGGCCGGCGCGGCGTGGCGCTCGCCGTGCGCGTAGAAGGCCAGCAGGACGATGGCGGCCCAGGCCGGTGCCCAGAGGTAGGTGAGCAGCAGGAACTGCTGGTAGGCGGTGTGGAAGTCCGTCACGGTCACCGCGACGGCCGCCAGGAGACCGCCCAGCACGCCGCAGCCGAGGGCGGTCTGCCAGCGCTTCAGGCGCAGGCCCATGGTTAGCGCCACCAGCCCGGCGGTGTAGACGTCGAGATAGTTGGCCCAGATCTCGCCCAGGATCACGAAGAGGAAGAAGGGCAGCGACACCCAGCCCGGGGCGTGCCTGGTGATCACCGCCAGCACGCCCCCGTCGCCCGCCGCCAGCTTGGGGTCGATGGTGGGCAGCAAGAGGCCGAAGAGACCGAGCAGCAGCATCGGCGCGGTCACTCCCAGCACCGGCCACAGCGTCAGGCCGCGAGGCGGAGTGTCGTGGGGAAGGTAGCGGGAGTAGTCGCTGGCGAACGGGAACCAGGAGGCGACCAGTGCGAAGCAGACCATGAAGCCGAGCACGAACGCGCCCGGGAAGTCGGCGCCGCTGACGCTGGGTCCGGTGTTCCACCTGAACTGCCCGGCCAGTGCGGCGAAGAGGGCCAGCGAGAGGAGCGCGAAGACCACGGCCCCCCAGGTCTCGAAGACCTTGATGGTGGCGTGGCCGTAGACCGCGACCACGACGCTGACCACAACGATCAGGGCCACCAGCGGCAGGGCCAGCTTGCCCGCGCTGGATCCCAGGCCGCTCAACGAGAGGATCTGCACTCCGGCCAGTGCGGCGATGACGCTGTCCACCGCGAACCAGCCAACGGCCAGGAAGAGGGTGAGAAAGGCGCCCACCCTGGCGCCGTTCGCGCCGAAGATCCGCCGCGTGAAGGCGATCTGGGGCAGTCCGGAGCGGGGCCCGGTGTGGCTGAGCAGGCCCAGGATCAACGCCGCCGAGACGGTGCCCAGGACCACCGCGGCGAGGCCGTCCCAGACGCCGAGTCCGAAGAAGTCGGTCAGCAGGCTGGCCGTGAGGAGGCTCGCGTAGTTGACGAAGGCGCCGGCCCAGAGGAAGGCCAGCTCCCGGGAGCGGCCGTGGCGCTCAGCCCGGGGGACTGCCTCGATGCCGCGTTCCTCGACCTTGAGGAACTGGTCGGTACCGGGCGCCACCGCTGCGCCCGCATGCGCGTCGTTCATAGGTTGTCCCTCCGCTGGCATTACCCAGTTCAGGTTTCTGGCGGTCGGCCTCCAGGCCCTCTCAGCCCCTGTTCGGAGCTCCCGCACGCAAATCATAGGGGCTCACGCGTGGGGCCTTATCCTTCTTGGTGTCTTGGAGAAGCTGACGGACAAGCTCTTCACGAACCGGTATGTGGAGGACAGCGGGCACCCGCATATCGAGATCGCCAACCAGGACGTGTGCCGCGACAGGTGCTCGGGGAAGTACTGCAACTTCTTCTGTCCTGCCGGCGTGTATGAGTGGGACGAGGAGAAGAAGGAGACGATCGTCAGCTTCGGCAACTGCGTCGAGTGCGGAGCTTGCGCGATCGGCTGCCCCTACGACAACATCATCTGCTTCACCCCGCGGGGTGGTTTCGGCGTCCAGTTCCGGAACGGCTGACGCCACCCGGAATCGCCGTCTGAGGACCCAAGTTGTAATGGACGTGACCAACCAGTTCGACGTCATCATCATCGGCGGCGGCCCCGCCGGCCTGGCGGCGGGCCTCTACGCGGCTCGGATGGAGCTGCGCGCCGTCCTCCTCGACCAGGGTCCCTCCGGAGGCCAGCTCCTCAACACCGAGCTGATCGAGGACTATCCCGGGTTCGAATCCATCCTGGGCCACGAGCTGGCGAGCAAGATGGCCGAGCACGCCAGGAGCTTCGGACTGGACATCCGAGAGTTCGAGCCCGTCCGCGACATCGACGTGGATGGGGCCAACACCAAGGTGGTCACCCTGGAGAGTGGCGCCGAGCTGAGAGCGCCGGCGGTGATACTGGCTGCCGGGGGCCTTCCCCGCAAGCTCCAGGTGCCGGGCGAGCTCGAGTTCGCCGGCCGCGGGACCAGCTACTGCGCGGTATGTGACGGAGCCTTCTTCCGCGGCGAGCAGCTCGCCGTGGTTGGTGGCGGTGATGCAGCCCTGGAGGAGGCCGACTTCCTGACGCGCTACGCCTCCAAGGTCACGATCCTGCACCGGCGCGACCAGTTCCGGGCTCAGCCGGTACTGCAGGCGAGGGCGCGGGCGAACCCCAAGATCGAGTTCATCTTCAACTCCCAGATCAAAGAGATCTACGGGGACCAGAAGGTTGGGGGACTGCGCTACGTCCAGGACGGCGTCGAGAAGGACCTCGCAGTGGGAGGCGTCTTCATCTTCGTCGGCTTCCTGCCCAACTCGCAGCTGCTGAAGCCGCACGTGGAGCACGACGCGGCCGGCTACCTGGTCACCGACCGCAACATGCAGACCTCTATCCCCGGCATCTGGGCCGTGGGTGACGTCCGGGCGCAGCTCACCAAGCAGATCGCCACCGCCGTAGGAGACGGGACCACGGCGGCCGTCGCCGCCTCCCAGTACGTCGACCACCTCCGCGACGAGGA
>JALYYF010000538.1 GCA_030946725.1 Candidatus Dormiibacterota bacterium | reverse complement strand
TGGCTCGGCGCGGCGGGACCGTAGGCGCGCAGATACCGCCTGAACACCTCGCGCAGCGCCTGGTCCGGGTCCACCTCGCGCCAGCCGCCGAACCACTGGTCCGGCCTGGTGAAGGTGACCTGGCTGCCCCGGTTGGGTCCGAAGCAGAGCAGGCCCGCCGTCGCTGCGGAACCGAGCGCCCGGCGCCAGTTCGGCCAGCCGCCTATCCAGGCGTCGTTGACCGCTTCGGCGGCCCAGGGGCCGGTCCGCCTGACGATCTCCTCTCCGAGTTCACGAAGGCTGAGGCTGCGCCCGTCCAGCGCCTCGCCGGTGGCCGCCACCAGCCCGCCGACCTGTTCGGCGCTGAGTCCCATGTAGTTGAGGCGCGAAGTCTCGTAGGGCGCGTTGAGCGCGGCACGTTGGCGGCGGGCCGCCATCCAGAGGGGCAGCTCATCGGCAGGGAAGAGGTGGATGGTTCCCCGGATCCCATATGTCTTGGCGAGCCTCCGCTCCTCCCACAGTGCTTTCCGTATCTGGCTCCTCGTCGCTTCGACGCGGGCCCCGACGGAGAGCTCGGCGGCGGTGATGAGCTGGGCATGTATCCCGCAGGCGTCTCCGACCACCTCTGACAGGCGCTCGAGGGGAGCGCGCTCGAGCAGAAAATGGCGCCGGAGACGATGCCGCCGAACCTGGTCCCAGCTCAGGCCGGCGGGGCTCGCCGGCGGCACTTCTGCTACGGCCCCTGCCGGGGCCGGCGCCTGGCCGGTTCTCGGCCTGGCGGCTGCCTGGGCCGCCTGCGCCGAGGCTGGGGCGGAATGGGACGGGTCTGGGGCACCTCAGTGGAGATCGTCAGCATCTCCCCATGGTGGCCCAGCTCCAGCGGCTCGCCCTCGAGCAGCGTGTAGGTAGCCTCATCGTGCCGCACGTCCACCTTGAGGCGGCGGCTCCGGAAGACCAGGCGAAAGGTCAGGCCGCGCAGTGCCTCCGGGAGCCTGGGAGCAAAACCGAGCGTGCCGTCGTGGTCGCGCATGCCGCCGAAGCCGGCCACCGCGGCCAGCCAGGCCCCGGCGAGGGAGGCCATGTGCACCCCGTCACGCACGTTGTGCTCCAGGTCGCCCAGGTCCATCAGTGCCGCCTCACCGAAGTAGTCGTAGGCCAGGTCGAGGTGGCCCACCTCCGCCGCCATCACCGCCTGGGTGCAGGCCGAGAGCGAGGAGTCCCGGACGGTGAGCGCCTCGTAGTAGTCGAAGGCGCGGAGCTTCTCCTCGTCTGTGAAGGCGTCGCCCCGCCAGTGCAGGGCGAGGACCAGGTCGGCCTGCTTCAGAACCTGCTTCCTGTAGATGTCGAAGTAGGGGAAGTGGAGCAGGAGGGGGTACTCGTCGGGCTGGGTGTGCTCGAAGTCCCACCTCTGGTGCTGGGTGAAACCCTCCGCCTGCTGATGGACCCTCAGCGCCTGGTCGTACGGAATCACCACGGCGGCGGCCGCGTCTCTCCAGGCGGCGGCGTCCTCGGCGTCCACCCCGAGGGCGCTCGCGGTGCTGGGATGTCGTTCGACCGCGTCCGCTGCGCCGCGGAGGTTCCGCTGGGCCATGAGGTTGGTGTATGTGTTGTTGTCGGCGAGGGCCGTGTACTCGTCCGGCCCGGTGATGCCGTCGATGCGAAAGCGGCCGTGGGAATCGTGGTGACCCAGGGATCGCCAGAGCCGGGCCGTCTCGACCAGGATCTCCAGGCCGAACTCCCGCTCGAACTCCCGGTCGTCGACGGCGCGCTCGTAGCGGATGACCGCGTCCGCGACGTCCGCGTTGATGTGGAAGGCCGCGGTGCTGGCCGGCCAGTAGCCGGAGCACTCCTGGCCGCTGATGGTGCGCCAGGGAAAGGTCGCGCCCACATGCCGCAGCTGCCGAGCCCGGTCCCGGGCAGCGGGCAGGATCGAGTGCCGCCAGCGCAGGGCGGAGGCGGCCGCGTGCGGCGCCGTGTACGTGAGCACCGGCAGTACGAACATCTCCGTGTCCCAGAAGACGTGGCCGTCGTAGCCGGGGCCGGTCAGGCCGTTGGCCGGGATGGCCCGGTTCTCGGCACGTGCCGACGACTGAAGGATGTGGAAGAGGGCGAATCGGACGGCCTGCTGGAGCTGCTCGTCGCCCTCGACCACCACGTCGGCCGACTCCCAGAAGCGGT
>JALYYF010000523.1 GCA_030946725.1 Candidatus Dormiibacterota bacterium | reverse complement strand
GAAGCACGTCGCCCGGAACAGGCCCTGGTGCCGATTGCTCAGCCCGTGGGACACCCGTCCCGGACCAGGTGACCAGGGGCGCGGCTGACTCGTAACAGATCGAGGGCAAGAGGCTGATGGGGGTAGGCGCTGAACGGAGCGCGCATGAAATCGATCCGGCCGCTGACTTCGACCTGCTCTACGAGCAGTTCAGGCTTCCCATCTACCGGGCGATCCGCGGCATCGTCCTGGACGGGGCGGCGGCCGAGGACCTGACCCAGGAGACGTTCGAGCGCGCGTACAAGGCGCGCGGCCAGTTCCGCACGGGCAGCTCGCCGGGTGCCTGGCTGCACAGGATCGGCGTGAACGTCGCCATCTCCTACGTACGCCGTCAGCGGCTGGCCCGGCTGGTGCTGCCCCGGCTCTACGTCCCCCAGGCTCCGCCCGACGAGCAGGTCGAGGATCGGACGCTGGCGGTGCGCGCTCTTTCCGCGCTCAGTCCCAAGCTGCGAGCGGTCGTCGTCCTCAGCTTCTACGCGCGAATGACGCGGGACGAGATCGCGCGAACCCTGAACGTGCCGCCCGGGACCGTCGCCTCCAGGCAGAGCGCCGCCATGGAGATCATGCGCAAGGCGCTGGCCGAGACTGCCGGGCGCGGCCCCGTGAGCCCCTAGACGTGGAGCATCGGCCTGTCCCCCGGGGACGTCGCAGCGAGCACCGGTTCTGGAGCGAGCTGCTCACCGTGCAGCTCGACTCCTGGGAACCTCGCTCTCTCCCGGCCACCTTCCGTCCCCGCAGCCCAGTCGAGCGCGGCAACCGGCGCCTGGTACCGGTCCTGGCCATCGTCGTGGTGCTCGTGCTGGTTGCGATCGCTGTGCTCAGCGACGTCCCGCGAAACCTGGTGACCACCGTCGTCAACATCAGCCGCTCCCACACCGTGGCCAGCCCTTCCGAGCAGTTCCCGGCCACCACGGGTTCGCCGCAGCCATCCGACGCGGCTGCCCGCGGCGGCCGGCCGTCGCCCACGGCGGCGGAATCGGCACCGCGCCCGATTGGCCCGTCGGCGACCGGTTCGCCCGGCAGTACCACCGGCGGGCCGGGGGGCGCCCAGCCGGGGGTCCCGGCGGCACCGGTGGCGCCACCTCCTCTGCCTTCTCTACCGGTGGGAATCCCGCCATTGCCGCCATCGCCGCTGCCGTCGCTCCCACCGCTGCCTTCCATATCGCCTCCGACCCTGCCACTGCCCTCTCTCCCCACCGTTCCGACGCCGCCGCTGCCCACGCCGTCAATCCCGGGCCTGTAAAGGCGGTGAGCCGGAATTCAGCCGGCCAGCGAAGCGAAGGCGACCACGTTCGAGAGGTACTGGTGCCGGTTCGCGCTGTAGTCGCCGCCACAGGTGATGAGCCGCAGCTCCGGGCCGCTGGTCGGCCCGTACACCTCAGCAGTCGGGAAGGAATCCACTGCAAAGGTGGCCGTGCGGCGAATCGAGAAGGTCAGGCGCGATCCATCCTGCCTTTCGATCTGCACCGTGTCGCCAGGGTGTAGGGAGGAGAGCCGCCAGAAGATCGCCGGCCCCGTGAAGGAGTCGAGGTGACCGAGGATGACCGCAGGCCCCGCATCCCCGGGCGCCGGGCCGCGGGCGTACCAGCCGGGCGTGTTCCAGTCCGAGGGGACCTGGATGGTGCCGTCCGGCCGCTGGTCGAGGTCGACCATGCCCGCATCGACACCGATCGCGGGGATCCGGATCCGGGTCGGCGGCGCGGCTCGCGAGGCCGTCACGCCGGAGGGGGCTGGCAGTCCGCTCGAGGATCCATCCAGCGGGCGCACCGTGGGCGGCACCAGCTGGATCTGGGAAGGGGAGCCGGGGGGCCGGGCGGTGGGCGCGGCGGAGGCCTGGCCGCCGCCGTGCCGTGCCATGCCGCCGGGGCTTGCGGAGCCGCACGCGGTAGCGGCACCCACCAGCACGAACGTCAGTACGACCAGCGACGAGCCCCTGCCCAACGCCGAAATCCTGGCACGCGTGAGGACCTACCCCTCCCGGCCTGCCGCTAGCTCTGCTGCGAAGGCCGCCGTCGAGACAGCACCAGCAACGCCGCGCACAGCAGGCACAGCGGCACCAGTACCAGCGGAGCCGAAGCGTCGCGGCGCGGGGCCATCCCGCCCCCGCCCGTCTGGGCGCCGCCCGCCGGGGTTACCGCGGCCGAGGAGGAGTCGTACATCTCCACCAGCTCCACCGGGCGCCCCACGCCGCCCGCCGCGGAGAGGGTGTGGATGTGGCCGCCGTCGGCGTTGAAGTTCTTGACCGTGAAGATCGTGGTGCCCTTGTGATCCGGTTGCGTCGTGCGCAGCTCGATGTCGTAGATGCCGGCCGGCATCCGGACGTAATCCGAGGCGTTCATGAAGCTGATGTTCGGATAGACGATGTTCGGCTGAATGACCACCACGTCCACCGCCGGCACGTCGGGTGAGGCCTGGAGGAAACGAGCCTCGCAGTAGTCGGGCGGCGGGTTCGGCGGCGCGGCGTCGGTGATGACGCTGGTTTTCAGCTGGTCGACCTTGCCGGCGGCCACCACGCTGTAGTAGCCGTCCGCGTTGAGCACCTGCTGGACCTGGGCGATCGGCGCGGAGTCCGGTGCCGAGCCCGCCTTCCTCACCTGGTAGCTGTGGGAGCCGGCACTGACATCCGAATAGTCGGAGATGGTCCGGTAGTTCACAGCGGACCAGACCCTGTTCCCATCGACGTAGAAGTCCACGGCGGGCGAGTCCGAGGACAGGTAGACCAGGCGCAGGCGCGCTGTCCCTGTGTCTCCGGCGGCCACCACCGGTACCACCAGCACTGTGACGGCGGCGAGAGCCGTGGCGAGCACGACCAATTGGAGCGCACGACACATGACGCGATTTCCCCCTCAAAAGAGCGACTGTCCGTCCCCGCAGACGACGGGCTGCGAATCCCCCTAGGCAGATTACCTCATGCGAACAGAGAAGCGGAATAGATGTTAGGGACAGTCGAAGCTCTCCCGCACGGCGGCCTCACCCGGGGACCCCTCCCTACCCTCCCCGCAAGGGGGAGGGACTACTTCGTCAGCGGCCGGCGCTGCGGCGGCGGGGCGGGTTTGAGATGAGGCGGGCCCGGTACTCGGCGGCGAGGCGGGCGGCCAGAAGCACGTCCGCTGCACGCTGGGCTCGCTGCCTGGCTGCTGCTAGAGCTCTTGCCGAGCGGCCCTCCAAGCGCGCCCGCAACAGTGCGTCCTGAGCCCGCTGCAGGGCTTGGCTGAGCTCGGAGACCTCCTGCTCTGGGGCCTCCGCCTGCTGGCCGCCGGCGGCTTCCGGCCGGCCCTCCCCCGAAGTTCCGTTG
>JALYYF010000508.1 GCA_030946725.1 Candidatus Dormiibacterota bacterium | reverse complement strand
GGCGGTTTCGCCCAGGACAACTTTGTCCATCAGGCCGGACTGGGCAAAGGTCCCGTTTCCTGTCATGAAGTAGACGTTGCCCGCCGCATCGGCCGCCGGCCCCTGGCCGGCCATCCAGATGCCGCCGCGGGCGCCGAGCGGGGTCGTGTTGAAGATGTTCGGGCGCTGCGTCAGGGTTGCGGCATCGAACCCAAAGACCCAGCCATGGTATGGGCCCTGGTCACCATAGGAGGCAAAGGCGACGTAGACGGTCCCGCCGTCGAGGAGTAGACCCGGACGCTGGTTCTGGAGGTTGCTCGTGAACGTGATGACCCCGCCCGCATTCCCGTCTCCCGTGCCCCGCACGGAGCCCTGGATGGTGACAGGACCGCCGAGCTTCTCGGCTCCGGTCGCGAGGTCGAGTGCGTGGAGCCTGTGAAGGTACTGGTTGCCTTCGCGTGTCATCGCTACGACGTAGATAGCCTGTTGCTCCAGCGATATCACCGGCGTGGCCACGACGCCGACCGCGCCCGCGATGTCCCTGTAGTTGTCCGGCGGCCCGATGTTGCGGTCGGGAAGCGGGACGTGCGGACCCATCGAGCTCGTCCAGAGTGGGGCGCCGGCTGCGTCGGCGTCGAACGCGTAGACCAGGTTGCGCATCGTGGCGACGAACAGTGCGTTCCGCTGTCCGACTCCCGGGAAGTTCACCCCTTCCACGTACAGCGGTTGAGCGTATACGTGGCCCTCGACGGCAAGCTCGAACAGCTTCCCGAACCGATCCGGTGCGACCGAAGCGGGGCTGAGCACGGTCTCCTCGAGGTTGGCGCCTGTCCGCGCACTGTCGTAGTGCTGGGTCAACACCTGCATTGAACGTCCTCCTCGTGCTCTCGTAACCGCCGTCTCAACTCCAGGCTCCGATCATGCCGGTGGGGATTCCTTCCCGAGACCTGGGTCCAGAGCCCCGTGCCGTCGATAGCGCAAGAGGCTGAGGTCCGACGAACCCTCGCCCGCCGGACGTCGGGCTCCGCTGACCAGGTGATGATCCGGGCTCCACCGGCAGGCTGGATCGGTGCGACCGGCGTCGCCGGTCAGGGCGAAGGCCTGGCAGCGACAGCCGCCGTGGTCGAGGGCGCGGCGAGGGCAACTCCGGCACGGTTCAGTCATCCACCCCTCTCCGCGGAAGGCATTGAAAGCGGGTGACTGTCTCCATATCCAGCTCAGGTCACACTGGCGAACCGAGTCGAACCGAAGACTGCGGATGGAGGCCGCGCTCGCGCAGGGCAGCGCAAGACCATCCGGGGAGACGGTCATGGCGATTCGCGCCCATCCACCCATGCAGGGCTTTGGGAGGCCCTCGTAGTAGTCGGGGATGACCCAGATCAGCTCCAGCCGCCGCCCGAGACTGTCTCGCTTGGCCCGGAAGACAAGCTCGGCGCGGCGGATCTGCTCTCGCGAAGGCATCAGTTGCTCCCGATTTACCAGTGCCCAGCCGTGGTACTGGGTGTTGGCCAGCTCGAGGCGCTCGGCGCCCCAGTCGGCGCAGAGGTCGACGATGCTTCCCAGCTGGTCGATGTTGAAGCGGTGAAGGACGACGTTCATGCTCAGCGGCAGCCCCGCCGCCCGGACGGCGCGAGCCGCTTCGAGCTTGTGTTGGTGGGCGCGAGCCCCCGCCAGGCCGTCAGCAAGGAGGCGATCGGAGCCCTGGACACTCAGCTGAACGCTGTTGAGGCCTCGAGCGGCCAGTGATCGGGCACGGAGCTCGGTGAGTCCCAGCCCACTGGTGATCAGGTTGGTGTAGAGACCGAGATCGTGGGCCGATCCGACCAGTTCCTCCAACTCTGGCCTGACCAGCGGCTCACCGCCGGAAAAGCCGACCTGAACGATCCCGAGCCGGGCCGCCTCCTCCAGCACGCGACGCCATTCACCCGCAAGCAGTTCCTGCTTTCCTCTCTTCAGATCAAGCGGGTTGGAGCAGTAAGGGCAGTGCAGCGGGCACCGGTGGGTGATCTCGGCCAGGAGCGAGTAAGGAGGGGGCGCCTCGGTGCTCACTCCAGAGCTCCCTGCTCTGCCAGCCGAGCCAGGAACCCTGCCACCTCTGCCTCATCGGGACTGTCGTATCGGCTCTTCAGCTTCTCCAGGATCTGAGCCACAGTCCGGCGCCCGTCGCACAGCCGGAGCACAGCGGCGCCGCTGGAGTTGAGCTTGATCACTCTCTCGGGCAGGAGCAGGAGGTCGGCGGACCGCACCTCGTCGTGACGCAGAATGGCCCGGCGCGCCAGCTTGGGCCGCCCGGGGACGACCTCTCCGCCGCTCATGTGGACCGGTCCGGATACGCCTCGGCGACCGCGTCCAGGAGTGCCCACAGCAGCCCGCACTTGAAGGTGAGGGCCGACAGTGCGCGTTCCTGATCATCCCGGGTGCGCGCCCCGTCGAGGACCATGGCCAGGCCGTGGTCGACGTCCCTGGGGGCCTGGTCGAGACGCCTGCGGAAGTATTCCAGGCCGTCGCCATCCACCCACGGATAGTGCTTTTCGATCGCTGCCATCCGACTTCCTATAAGAGCCGGGGCGAACAGCTCGGTGAGAGAGGAGGCCACCGCTTCCAGCCACGGGCGTTCGCGGCAGAAGTCCACGTAGCTCTGCACCGCATGCCGCACGCCGGGTTCGGCCGAGTCCTCGTCCAGCATCATCCGCCGTGGAATGCCCGCAGCCTCCCCGAGGCGCAGCCAGGCCTCGATCCCGCCCACATCGCCGTCGCTCCCACAGTGGTCGGCGATTCTGATCCGCCAGCGCTGCCGATCTGCCTCAGACGGCAGTTTGGGGAAGATCAGCGCATCCTTCACAGGAATGTTTCGCTGGTACTGGAAGCGATTCACGATCCATCCCCGCAGCTGACGAGCGTCCAGGAGCCCATCGTTCATTCTCCGCTGGAAGGGATGTCGATCGTGGTACTTCTCGCGACCGACGGCGTGCATCCGGGTCACGAATTCCTCGCGGTCCCAGGGCGGCGGCATCATATGCGGAGCTCCATCCCGTCCTGTCCAACCTCCAGTCCGAGCTCATCGAGCATCCGGCGTTCCGGTGACCGCACGTCCAGGATCGGGTTGGTGTTGTTGACGTGGACGTAGATGTGGCGGCCGGCCCCAGAGCCGGCCAGCCGGGCGGCGCTGCCCGCCGGGCCGGCGATAGGTAGGTGTCCCGCGCCGGCCGCCGGGCGCGCTCTCCTCCCGGTCACGTCCATCTCGTTCTCGGACCAGAAAGTCCCGTCCACGAAAGCACAGTCGGCATCGGCGAGAGCGTCTTCCAGCTCCGGGCTCCAGTACTCGACCGAGGGCGCGAACACGGCCGCGCCGCCAGACTGCGTGTCGGCAATCGAGTATCCAACGCGCCAATGTCCGTCCACTGCACAGCCGGCTGCGTAGCGAGGACGCCTGGCACCGGTCGGAAAGGCGACGACCGTCAGGCGCCCGTTCTCCAGTGACAGTGGCTTGCCGACGGACACCTCGAGCCAGCGTGTCGCGGTGTATGCCTCGAGGAGCCGCCGGACCGGGAAGGCGCCGTCGAGCGCCGCCAGCATGGGCGCCGTCCCGTAGACGTCGAACGGACTCCCCTCCCGAAGCACGAGCAGCCCTATGGTGTGGTCCAGCTCGGCGTCGGGGAGAAGCACGCCGCGCAGCGGGGTCCGTCGAGGCTCGGGTCCTGGAGTCAGTGGCGGGAACGACTCGATCTGTAGGCGCACGTCGGGGCCCGCGCCTATCAGATACCACTCCTCACCGAACCCGCTGAAGGCGAGGGAGCAATGCTGCCGTGGATTCACCCGTCCAGGGTTGCTCCGCGCCGTCGTGCACATCGGACAGGCGCAGTTCCACTGTGGCAGGCCGCCGCCTGCGCTTGACCCAAGCAACCGCAGGCGCATGCGTCTGCGTCTGGTCGGGGTGCTACCTACTTCGTGTAGACGTACATGCTGACTTCGAACGCCACGTCTATGACCTCGAAGTCAGGGAGCTCCCACTTCTCAGGGATCATGTTTGCTTCACCTCCCTCGTGCCACAGCCTGCGTTCAAACAAAGGCAAGAATCAATGATAGCGGCCGCCGGCGTGTCTTCCTGCCAGTGCACCACGCAATCGCTCAGCCGCCGAATGCCGCTCAGCTTCCCTTGAACTGGGCGGGACGCTTGTCCGCGAAGGCCTGGATCCCTTCGGCCGCGTCGTCCGAGGCGAAGACGCGGGCGATGGCCTC
>JALYYF010000505.1 GCA_030946725.1 Candidatus Dormiibacterota bacterium | reverse complement strand
AGGCGCTGGAGGGCGGCCTGCTGAGGGTCGAAGGTCATGTGGTCGCCGTTCAGGAAGACGCCGCCCGGCCGGATGACGGAGGCAAGACCCCCGACCATCCCTGTCAGCTCTTGCGGCGAGAGCCAGTGCAGCGCGGTGGTCGACATCGCGGCGTCGACCTGTCCCCCGATCCGCTCAATCCAGCCGGGGTCGCGGAGGTCGGCCTGCATCCAGCGAATCCGAGCCTCCCGGTCGCCGATCGCCCGCCGCCCGAGCTCGAGGAGCAGAGGATCCGCGTCGACCGCCAGCACGGTCGCCCCCGGCAGCCTGTCGACGAGCCGTAGGGCCAGCGATCCGGGGCCGCAGCCGAGGTCTATGACCGTCGGCGCCGAGCCCACGGCCTCGTGGACGAAGTCGATCATTACCTGAAAGCGGTCTTCTCGCCCAGGCAGGCCACCGCTCTGCTGGACCTCCCACCTCTGAAGCCAGGACGTCCAGTCCGGCTCGGCCTGGGAATCCGTCACCGATCCGGCGCGCCCGCCCTGACGTAGGCGATCCCGACCGCGCCCGGGCCGACGTGGGTCCCCAGCACGGGACCGATCTGGGAAATCTCCACGCCGGCAACGCCCAGCTCCGGCAGCAGGCGCGACCGCAGATCCTCGGCCTCCTCAGGTGCCTGGGCGTGCATGACGGCCACCTGCTCGACGGGAAGGTCCTGCTTGAACAGCTCTACCAGCCGGCCCAGGGCCTTGCGCCGGGTCCGAACCCGGTCGAGCGGCGTGATCCGCCCCTCGGAAACACCCATGATCGGCTTCACGTCGAGCACGCTGCCGATCATCGCCTGCGTGCGGTTGATTCGACCGCCCATCTCCAGGTAGCGAAGAGTGTCGAGGAGCGCCAGGAGTCGCAGGCGCGGCACCCTCTCCTGGACTCGCCGTACCGCCTCCTCCAGCGAGGGCGCCTCCGCGGCCACCTGGCAGAGAAAGCCCACGCAGATTGTCAGGCTCTCGCTGTCGACCACGGTGATCGGGAAGCCCTCCAGGGCGCTCGCACCCACCCGTGCCGACTCCACGGTCCCCGAGAGGCTGCCCCCGAGGTGGATCGAGATGATGCCGTCGCATTCGTGGCTCAGCCGCTCATAGACGGCAGCGAACTCGCCCGGCGCCGGGGCCGAGGTCTTCGGTAGTTTGCTCGCGACCTTGAGCCGGGAGAAGAACTCGTCGTCGCTCAGGTCGACCCGGTCGCGAAACGACTGGTTGTCGAAGACGACGTTGAGGGGCACCACCTCTATCCCATAGCGCTCGCGCCACTCGGGCAGCACGTCGGCCGTCGAATCGGTGACGACCCGGAAGCGGGCTCTCAAGAGGTCGTCGCTACTCCACCGAGAGGATGAAGGGGTAGTGCTCCTGTCCCCCGGCCTGGAGCTCTACCTCGAGCCCCGGGAAGGTCACTCGGATGGCTTCTCCCAGCCTCTCCGCCTCGGAGTCGGTGGCCTGCTGGCCGCGGTAGATGGTGACCAGCTCATAGTCGCCGGCGCCGATCCCGCTGAGAGCCTCCCGGACCACGCTGCCGTAGTCGTGGCCGGCGTGCTTCAGCTTGTCATTGATGAGCGCGATGACGTCGCCCTTCTTCACGCGCAAGCCGTTCGAGCGGGTGTCCCGCACGGCGTGCGTCACTTCGATCGCCTGCACGTGGGCTCCGGCCTCACCCATCAGCTCGACGTTCTCCGCCGCCGAGCGCTCGGGGTTGAAGGCGACGAGCGCGGCGATTCCCTGGGGAACGTTTTCGGTGGCCAGGACGTGCACCCGCTTGGCGGTCAATCCGGGCACCTGGCGGGCAGCCAGCACCACGTTTCGGTTGTTGGGAAGCAGGACCACCTCCTGATAGGGGACGGATTCCACGGCCTCGAGCATGTCCTGGGTGCTGGGATTCATGGTCTGGCCGCCCTCGACGGTGGCGTCGGCACCCAGGCTGCGGAAGATCCGCACCAGACCGGGGCCCGAGACGACGACGACCGTGCCCACCCCGTTCGCGCGGGGCCGCTGCAGCACGGGCGTCTCCTCGTCGACGCTATCGGAGCTCTCCTCGGCGGCGGCCTTGTCATCGGCCGCCTCCTGCCGCAGCCGCCGATGCTGGGTCGACATGTCTCCGACGCTGAGGCGGTCGAGCCTGCCGTACGTCGAGGCAAGGGCGATCACGCGCGTGGGGTCGTCGGTGTGGACGTGGACTTTGACCACGTCGCTCTCGCCGACCACCAGCGCCGAGTTGCCGAGCGCGGCGATCTCCTCTCGCATCCGTTCAACGTCGAGTTCTTCGCCGAGCACCAAGAACTCGGTGCAGTACCCCCAGCCCTCCTCGGGCAACTCGAGAGTTGCCTGCGCGACGGGGGTCGCCTGCCCCAACCGGGCAATGTCGGTGTCGATCTCCTCGACCGAGCGGAGCATGCCTTCGAGCATGATCTGGAGGCCGTAACCGCCGGCGTCCACGACCCCCGCCTCCTGGAGGATCTTCAGCTGGCTGGGGGTCTTCTCGACGGCGGTTCTGGCGCCCCCGGAGGCGGCCTTGATGACCGCGGTCGGCGTGGCGCCTGCCTCGCGGGCCGCGGCCGTGGCCGCCCTTCCGGCTTCCCGGGCCACGCTCAGGATGGTGCCCTCCGTCGGCTTGATGACCGCGCGGTAGGCGGCGTTGGCGGCCTCCTCGAAGGCCTGGGCGAGCTCGGCCGGCGTGAGCTCGCTCTTGCCCTGGACCGCGTTCCCGAAGCCGCGGAAGATCTGCGAGAGGATGACGCCGGAGTTGCCGCGCGCACCCATCAGGCTGCCGTGGGCCGCTATGCGAGCGATCTTGCTCACCTCGGTGGCCTGGGAGTCCTTGATGTCCTCGACGGCTGACTGAAGGGTGAGCAGCATGTTGGTTCCGGTGTCCCCGTCGGGCACCGGAAAGACGTTGAGCCGGTTGATCTCCTCCTGGTGCACGCTGAGCCACGCCAGGCTGCCGAGCAGGGCCTGCTTCAAGAGCTGCCCGTCGACCGCCCGCGGCGGGGCCGGCCTATCCCGTCCCGTTATCTTCGTGGACCCCCTGCACGAAGACGTTGACCTCCGCCACAGGCACCCCCACCGTCCGCTCCACCTCGAAGCGCACCGCACCCTGCAGGTTGTGCGCCACCTCGGTGATGCGGGTCCCGTACTGGACGACCACGTAGACGTCGATCGCCAGCTGTCCGTCGACCTCGCGAACCTCCACTCCGCGGTGGACGTTCTCCCGCCGGAGGAGGGTGGCCACGCCCTCGCGCAGGCCCCGGGCCGCCATTCCCATCACGCCGTAGCACTCTGTGGCGGCATGTCCGGCGATGGCACCGACTACGGCCGGAAAGACCTCGATGCGGCCGCGCTCACGCCGCGAGCGGAGGGACCCCACGGAGGGGCGTTCGAGTTCAACGGTCTTCTGGTTCACGCAGGGCCCTATGGTACAATCCCCGTTCGTTCCTCCCAGCGGAGCGTTCAACCATGGCACAAAGATGCAGCATTTGCGGTAAGGCACCGCAGTACGGACACAACGTGAGCCACTCGAAGGTGCGGACCAATCGCCGATTCCTCCCGAACCTTCAGATGGGCCGGGTGCAGATCGGCGATAGGGTCGTCAGGGCGCGGGTCTGCACTCGCTGCCTGCGCACCCACGCAGCCAGGGCCTGAGCTTTTTCGCCGCCGGGGCGGCATTGCTGGCAGGCTGCCTCGCCGTCCAGTACCTCGGTTACTCCCGCCTGCTGCTGCCTGGGCTGCGGAGTCCTGAGTCCGGCGAGAAGCGGAGAGCCCTGAAGCGATGGCTACTCTTTGTAGCCGCCTGGCAGGCCGTTCTGGTCGCCGGCCTGGTCGGCTACGCCTTGCTCCTGCCCCCCACCCGGCGAATCGGCCCGGCGTGGGTGGTGCCCCCGCTCGCAGCCCTGCTCGGCACCGCCCTGCCGCTGCAGCTGGCAGTGGTCCGGATCGCCCGCTCGGCGCTGCGCTAATTGGGGTAGTCCTCCGCCCGCGGGCGGGGGGAGGACTGATTCCTCCGTCAGTCGGTCGGCCGCTGCAGGTTGAGCGGGATGTCGAGCTCCTTGGAGAGCTGGCGGAGGTCGCGGTCCAGGAAGGCCCAGATCCTCTGCTGGGCCGCCGCTCCTGGTGTGAACGGTTCGGGGTCGATCAGCGACACGGCCAGCTCGGGATGCTCCACCATCTCGGCGAAGAGCAGGGACCAGGCTCGGGGCACCACCTCCCGGATCGCGTAGCCGCCACCGCCCGTGGCGACCCAGCGGCCCTCGCAGAGGTCGTGCGCCAGCTCGTGGAATCGGCGTCCGAAGTGTGGCCAGACCGCGGTCGATCCCTGAAGGT
>JALYYF010000367.1 GCA_030946725.1 Candidatus Dormiibacterota bacterium | reverse complement strand
GTCCCGGGCCTCGGCAGCCCGGCCGCGGAGGCGCATGCCGCAGACCGGGCCTCGGGTCCGGCCGCGGCCAGGACCGGTGGATCCATCGCCCGCCTGCAAGAGGATCTCGCGGCGATGGTCGCCTCGACCGGTGCCGGTGTGGGCATCGCCCTGATCGAGCTGGGTGGACGGAATCCGCAAACCTGGAGCCTCAACGGTGACACGTCCTTCCCGGCCGCCAGCACTTACAAGCTGCCGGCGCTCATCTACAACGCCCAGAAGATCAGCGAAGGCAGCTACCACCCCTCGGACAAGATCTGCTTCCACGCCCGCGAGAGCGAGGCCGGCTGGTACGCCGACTACTCTCCGGGCAAGTGCTACACGCGCCAGGCTCTGGGGCCGCGCGTCGGCCTCTACTCCGACAATACCGCCGGCCACATGCTCGTGGACGACCTCGGCGGCCCGGAGAGTCTCAACGCCTACGCCCGCAGCCTCGGAGCCACCCGTTCGGAGTTCTTCTCACCGAACACCACCACCGCCCTGGATCTGGCCGCCCTGTGGCAATGGGAGGCGCGCGGAAGGGCCGGCGGCCCCGCGGCGCAGCGATGGCTCTATCCCCTGCTGACGAGGACGGCCTTCGAGCAAGGGATACCGGCTGGTGTGCCCAAGGGGACGTCGGTCGTTCACAAGGTGGGCTGGCTGGGCAGCACGACAAACGACTGCGGGCTGGTCCTGAACGGTCCGCACGGGGCCTATGTGCTGGCCGTCACCACGAACGGGCTGACCGGAAACAAAGGCTGGCCCCTGATCGCCCGCATTTCGGCACGGGTCTGGCGTTACGAGCAGGCGCGCTAGGCGCCGTCAAGCGAGCGCGTCGCCCTGGGCGGCGGTCGGGGATCGCGGCCGGACCAGCGATGCGCCTGCAGGTCGACGCGACGGCCCCTGACGCCGACGCCTTCGGAAAGGAGCAGCTGCCGCTGCCTATCCCGCACGCGCTCCGCCATGGTGCCGTCGGAGTGCACGACCCGGTGCCAGGGCACGCCTCCGCGGACGTCCGCAAGGGCTCGACCGACCTGCCTGGGCGACCCCAGCCCCAGGTGCTCGGCCACGTCGCCATAGGTCATCAGGCGGCCCGGAGGGATGCAGGCGATGAGCGCCAGTATTCGTCCAGCGGCGCCCGGCGCAGCCTCGCCGCCGTCTCGACCCGCCCCCCCTCTGCCGGTCTTCATTCGTAGCGCAGGACCTCCAGCGGTCTCACGCGGGTCGGCGCCCAGGCCACCACTCCGGCAACCGCGGCCGCCAGCAGCCCCGAGCCGGCGACGATGCCGATGGAGAGCGGCAGATCGACGCCGAGGCTGGTCTGGAATACGAAGCGTCCCAGCAGCGCCGTGGCCAGCGAGACCACGACCACGGCCGCGGAGCCGCTGAGCGCTCCCAGCAGCGCGTTCTCGAAGAGCACCTGTGCCAGCAGCGCCCGGCTGGCGAAGCCCAGGGACTTCATGATCCCGATCTCGCGGCGCCGCTCCAGCATGGCCAGCGCCACGGCGTTGGCGATGATGATGCCACCGGCCAGCAGCGCCAGCGAGGCCAGCGCCGTCAGCAGCACGAGCAGGTTGCGCAGGATGCGGTCGACGATCGCACCCAGGTCGGTGATGTCCACGACGAGCGCGGCGGGCGCCTGGCTGTCCAGCCTGTCGATCGCCTGCAGCTTCCTGGCGCCGTCGACCTTCAGCGAATAGACGATGGCCGCGTCGTCTCCTCCCCAGGCCGCCACCAGGCCGCTGTCGGCCTTCAGCGCCCCGAACTGGAAGTTGAAGAACCCGGTGTGGGCGTAGAAGCCGACCAGCGTCAGCGTCCGCACGGCGTGGCTGTGCGGCTCGTCAAGCGTCAGGGTGTCGCCCGGCTTCAGGTTCCAGGGCGCGCCGAGCAGCTCCTCGCCGCCCAGCACGTTGGCTGTCCCGGCGTCCGCCGGCGTCAGCTGCCGGCCGGCGGCCAGCGTCACCTCGGGCAGCCGCCCGCGGGCCAGGTCGCTGCCCTCCACGCTGCCGACAGAGGAGTACCAGGAAGCCTGGTCGTCCGCCCCCTGCTGCGACTTCGCCCGGGAGGCGAAGTCGGCCAGCTTCTCGTCCTTGACCGCGACCGGGCTCACCGACATGGTGATGAACCTGCGCTCGCCCTGGAGGCCGGGAAGCGAGGACAGCGTGGGGCCGACGCGGTCGCCGCCACGCACGCTCTGGAAGGCCAGCAGGTTGTAGGACGCCTGGTTGGAGAGCGCCTGGTCGAGCTTGCCGCGGATGTCGATGCCGAGGACCACGATCAGTCCCACGCAGAAGACCCCCACGAAGAGCGCCACCAGGGTGGTCGCCGTGCGGGCCGGCTGCCTCCCGATGCCGCGAAGCCCGAGCCGGGTCGTCGCCTTCCAGCTCGCGGGCGTGATGGTCACCAGCCAGGCCGCCGCGGTCAGCAGCAACATCAGCGCGCCCACCGAAGGCAGGAAGTAGGTGACCGCCAGCGAGCCGAGCAGCGCCGGCGTCCAGAACAGAGCCTGCACCCAGCTGACACGCTCGGGCACCGGGATCATGCCCACCGCGAAGCCCACGACGGCAAAGGCGACCGCCAGCAGGCCGAGCCCGACCAGCGACCCCGCGACGCCGAACAGCGCCAGCCGGACATCCCGCAGCACCGCGAAGGCGAGGGCAGTGAAGAGCACTCCCAGCAGGCCGAGCAGCGCGGCGCTCAGGAAGCGCTGGCGCCAGCCCCGCTCGGAGGTCTCGCGAAGGATGGCCAGCGGCCTGACCTGGGCCGCCTTGACGATGGGCAGCAGGCCGAAGGTGAGGGCCGTCGCCACCCCGACCGCCACACCGCCGAGGATCGACGCTCGGTCGAGCTGGGGTTCCAGGTGCTGGCCCAGCACGTTCTCGATGAGGCGGGCCACGCCGAAACTGAGGCCGGTGCCCGCCGCCGCGCCCGCCGCTCCGCCGGCCACGCCCAGCCACACCGCCTCCAGCCCGAAGAGCACGTAGAGGTCCCTCTTCCGGAAGCCGGTGGTCTTGAGCATCGCGATCTCAACCCGCCGCCGGGAGAGGAGCACCTGCATGGTGTTGGCTATCCCGATGCCGCCGACCAGCAGCGCCAGCAGGCCGACCACGTCGAGGAAGCTGGTGATCTGCCGGCTGGCGTCCTCCTGCGCACGCAGCAGGTCATCGGTGCTGCGCACGGTCGCCACCGGGAAGTGCCGCTGAAGCGCCGCCTTGGCCGCGGCCGTCTGCTGGTGGCCCGGGGTGGTCACGTTCACCCCGTCGTAGAGCGGTGCGGTGGCGGTCGCCGCCTTGTAGGTTTCCTCGCTCAGCGTGACCTGTGCCACCGGAGTCAGTCCTCCGCCTCCCGCCAGGATCCCGGCGACCGTGACCTTCAGCGGCGCCAGCTGGGAGACCAGCTCGATGCGGTCTCCCAGGGAGACGCCCAGGTCGGCCTGGGCGGTGGCGTCGATCACCGCCTGGTTGGGCTGCCCGATCAGCAAACGCAGCTCTCCGCCCCGCGGGTTCGCGAAGCGCAGGCGGCCGACCAGCGGATAGCGAGCCGGGTCCACGACCTGAACGTTCACGGGCCGGGGCCGGCTGCCCCCGTGGCGGGCGGTGACGCTGGCAGTCAGCAAAGGTGTCCAGTCCCTGACCAGGCCCTGTCCCTTCAGCTGGTCGAGGTAGCCGAGGTCGCTGCGGTTCAGGGGGGCCTGGAAGGACTGCATGGAGACGTCGCCTCCGTTGGCCTCCCGGAGGTCGCTGGTCAGGGCGTGGCGGACGGTGAGGCCCGCGAGCTGCAGGGAGACGATCGCCATCACGCCGACCGCGATGCAGAAGACGGCGAGCAGGGTCCTGAAGGCGTCCCGAGTCAGCGACCTGGTCGAATAGCGAAGGTAGAAGCGCGACCTCATATACGGCTGCCGCCGGCCAGCGTGCCGTCGATCAGCCGCAGCTGGCGGTCCGCCCGGGAGGCCACTCCCAGGTCGTGGGTGGCCACCAGGAAGGTGGTCCCCGAGACCTCGCGGAGCACCTCCATGAGCTCCAGCACCTCCTGCCCGGTGGAGCCGTCGAGGTTGCCGGTGGGCTCGTCCGCGATCACGATCGCGGGGTCGGTGGCCATCGCCCGGGCGATCGCCACCCGCTGCTGCTCACCGCCGGACAGCTGAGCCGGCCGGTGGTTCCGGCGGTGGCTGAGGCCGACCACGTCCAGCAGGGCGCGCGCCCTGGAGGAGGCCGCGCCGCGGTGCGAGCCGACCGAGAGCGGCAGCTCCACGTTCTCCTGTGCGGTGAGCGTGGGGATCAGGTTGAAGGCCTGGAAGACCATGCCGATCTTGCGGTTGCGGACCTGGGCCAGCTCCCCCTCGCTCAGGGTGGTGATGTCTTGGCCCTCCACCCGGACGGCGCCGCGATTCGGCTGGTCGAGCCCGGCGACGATCCCGAGGAGCGTGCTCTTACCGCTCCCGGACGGCCCCAGCAGGGCGACGAACTCGCCCCTGCGGACCGAGAAGGACACGCTCCTCAGGATCTCGACCTGCTGCCGTCCCAGCTGCAGCCAGCGCCAGACATTCCGTGCCTCGAGCGCCGGCGTGCTTGCCTCCATCGCCTCCAACGGTCCCCCTACGCGGGCCTGGCTCCCGCTCGGGACTGCGGCCGGCGTGGCGCGCCGGCTCGCTGCAGCCCGCAGAAGAGCCTAACGCGACGGCCGCCCGCGACGTACGGAAGCGGCAGGACCGGCGACCGGCCGCACAAGCGCGCCCGGCCGGCCGGCATTGCCGAAAACTCAGCTCAGCGGGTGGACCAGGTCACAACTCAGCCCGCCCCAGCAATCCAACCAATCGCAACCTCTACAGAACAGAGAACTGTGCTCCCAGGCATCCCACTCGCCGGGACGGCAATTCGATACCCACAGTACTATGCTGCCGATGTCTGCAGGGGCAACTGCGGAAAAACGATCGATTGCAAGCAGCTTTGCGGAGTGTCCGCTCAGCAATTATGCGTCTCAGATAATTGCGCCCTTCTTACGTTCCGCTGACAATTCCGCGCCGGTACCGGTCGGGATTCTCAAAGGCCGAGCATGGCCCTGATCGGGCTCGGACGCCGCCGCACGGCGCCGCGATCCGATGACCAGGGTGCGTACGGCGCGCTGACCACCGCCGCCAGGCCGACCAGCACCTCGTCGTAGTTCACGCGCCAGCCGGCGAAATCCCTCCAGGCCGCGTCAGCATCCTCACGCACCGGCAGGCCGGCCGTCGTCAGCTCCTGATAGGCCGCGTCGAACTCCGCCCGGGCGATCGAGATGGGAGCGCTCGGGCCGGGGTTCGGGTCGAAGCTGAGCCCGAACGACTTGCTGATCTGGCGAAGCGCCAGGTATCCGGCTCGAATGCAGAGGTCGGCGCGCACGTCGTGCTCGCCTTGCAGCGTCGAGGCGTACAGGGACGCGGCGTCGAGTACGGCGCCGGAGGCCGTCAGCCACGACCGGTGGGGCTGCGGAGAACGGAAGAAATTGAGCGCCGGCAGCGAGGTGTGGGCCTCTTCCACGTCCACGAACCACGCCTCCCACTGCTCCCAGACCTCGCCACTCAGGCGCTCCAGGCGATTCAGCCGGTTGAAGCGCTTCAGCATCTCGACGCCGCTGGGCGGCGAGCCGGCGCGAACCTCCAGCATCGTGACCAGGGCCTCTCGTCGCTGGAACGCCCCGTACATCGAGGGCAGGTAGGTGATCAGCAGCGCCAGCTCCACCAGCCCGAGGAGACTCTCGACCAGGACCGCGACGGTCGTGGAGACGTCCCTGGGCGCGGCGAAGCCGAGGGTGACGATCGAGGAGACGCTCAGCTGGAAGCCGTCGAAGAGCGTGTGTCCGAGGGCCCAGAAGATGCCCGTGAAGCCGGCCAGGATGAAGGCCAGCCACACAACCAGCAGCAGGATCAGGCTGTAGGGCCCGATGCTGGCCATCACCTGGTCACGGCGCTCGTAGCTGGCGCCGCGACCGATGCGCAGCTCGTAGACGGAGCGCACCGCGAGGAAGACCGTCCGGGTCAGCCGGGAGGGCACCGCGCGGGGCAGGATGACCGTCCGGATCGAGGATCCCAGGGCCAGCCAGACGGAGGCCGCGCCGAGCAGCAGCACCAGGCCTCGAGCCGCCAGGACCAGGACCCACATCGCCCCGGCAAGTTAGCACCTGGACGGGGAATTTGAGCCGGCGCGATGAGGCGCTACCGCCTTCGGGGAGGTCGGGCCTCAGGCGGGGGCGGCCAGCTCCGAGAGGTGCTCCTGGTAGTGGTCGGAGCAGCAGGCCAGCAGCTCGGCCACGATCCGCTCGTCCCGGAGCTCGTCCTGGCTGAGGCTCTCGACCAGCTCCAGCAGCCGGCGGTGGGCCTGGTCCCAGCGGGCGACCACCTCCCGAGGCTCCTGCGGGCGGGCCCAGGCTGTCTCGCGTGCGTTGTGGACCATGGCCGGAGGCCAGTCGCTCCCGACATCCCCGGCGTAGGCCTGGAGATCCCCGTGGTACCAGGCCTCCAGCTCCATCTCGGGATGGCCGCGAAAGCCGGCGACCAGCGGTGCGGCGGTCTCCTCCCAGAAGGCCAGGTGGGCCAGCATCTCCTTGACCGTCCAGCCCGGGCGGGTTCGTCGATCGAAGTCGGCAGGCTGGAGACGCTCCACGGCGTCTCGCAGCGGCCGGCAGTCCGCCTCCACCCTTTCACGCAGCTCGGCGACGCTGCCCGGGCCGCTCATCGCCCACCGCACTGCGTCAGCCTGGGCGTCCCCATCCCGAGCAAGGCCACAGCCAAGTCACATCGAACTGCCAGGCCGCCGCCCCCATGATGTGATCCTGGCAGATCCAGCCTCTGAGTTGGGTACGGTCAGAAGACAGAAGTGTCGACACGGCTTGCGACCTGCTACCGCCATCCTGACCGGGAGACCGGCGTGCGCTGCCAGCGCTGTGAACGCCCCGTCTGTCCGGAATGCATGGTGCCGGCGGACGTCGGAGTCCAGTGTGTCGAATGCGTGCGCTCTTCCCCTTCCCGTGTCATCTCAGCCCGGCGGCTGGCGGCCGCCTACCGGCCCTACGCGACCTACGCGCTGATCGGGCTCAACGTGGCGGTCTGGGCCCTGGGCGTCGGCGTGGGGGCACTGAACGGCGGAGCCGCCGGCCTGCTGAGCGGCGGCGCGCTGACGGCGCTGGGCGGGCTGTCGGGACCAGAGGTGGCCGCCGGGCAGTGGTGGCGCCTCATAAGCGCGGGCTTCCTGCACGCCGGCCTGCTCCACCTGGGCCTGAACATGGCCGCGCTCTTCGTGTTCGGAGCTCCGCTGGAGCGCGCCCTGGGGCGCCTTCGCTTCGGAATCCTGTACATGACGGCGCTGCTCTCCGGGTCGCTCGGGGTCCTGCTGCTCAGCCCGCGCTCGCTGACCGTGGGAGCCTCCGGGGCCATCTTCGGGGTGCTGGGCGCCATGCTCGCCGGTCAGCGAGCGGCAGGGATCAGCGCGCGCTCATCGGGGATCGTCGGTCTCATCGTCGTCAACCTGGTCTTCACCGTCGCGGTTCCCGGCATCTCGATCGGGGGCCACCTGGGTGGGCTGGTGGGCGGCTTCCTCGCCGGCAGCCTGCTCTTCAACCGCCGCCTCCGGGGACGGGGAGGCCTGGCCGCGATCGCGCTCTGCGCCGCCCTGGCGGCGGGCTGCTTCGCCGCCTCGCTGTGGCTGGCGGCGCACCCACTGCAGGCCTGAAGCCGGCCCTCAGCCGCGGACCAGGAAACGTACGAGTCCGCTCTGCAGCCAGGACGGCGCGCGAGCCACCAGGTGCTCTGCGGCGGACTCGGGACGTGACTCCTTGAGCCATTCACAGCCGCCGCAGGAGTCCACCTCGCGTCCGGTCGAGGCGTCATAGACGACGCTGTAGGCGTGGTGCAGGCGCAGCGGCCTCTCGAGGGCGCAGCGGTCGCAGCCGCCGTTGGGCGCGTAGACGGTGACCACCCACACGGCATGGCTGGCTTTGACGGCCGCGTTCGCCGGCCGGTGCTCCGCGTGGAAGGTGACCGCGTTCATGTACGCGCTGTAGGTGGGCGAGGAGTTGGGAGCGTGGTAGCGCGCTCGGGCGCGGCTCTCGAAGGAGACCCGCTGAAGGGCGGTTGTGCCCTCGGCCGAGGCGGAGACCGGAAGCGGGCGGAGGGCGGCCTGCGCCAGCAGGACGCTCACGGCCAGGTCGATGACGACCAGCGAGCCGAGCACGAAGATGGCCGCCCTCCTCAGCATGGATCAAGTCTGCTAGTAACTTGTTGGGGTGGGCAAGCTCCGTTCTTACCAGGCCAAGCGGGATTTCAAGGAGACCGCGGAGCCGGCTGGCGGCGAGGCCGCTTCCTCGCAGGAAGAGGCTCGCCGGCCGACCTTCGTGGTTCAGGAGCACCACGCCAGGCGCCTGCACTGGGACTTCCGGCTGGAGCGCGACGGCGTCCTGGTGTCCTGGGCGGTGCCGCGAGGCATCCCGGAGGACCCCCGCCGCAACAACCTGGCTGTGCACGTGGAGGACCACCCGCTGGAGTACGGCGGCTTCGAGGGAGAGATACCGAAGGGCAACTACGGCGCCGGCCAGGTCCGGGTCTGGGACCACGGCACCTACGACACCTTGAAGTGGGAGATGGACCGCCCGAAGAAGGAGGTCATGGTCGAACTGCACGGCAAGCGCCTGCGGGGCCGCTACGTCCTCTTCCAGACCAAGGACGAGAACTGGATGATCCATCGTATGGACCCTCCCGAGGATCCTGAGCGCGAACCGATGCCGGAGCGTGTGGTGCCGATGCTGGCCAAGCTCTCGGACGACATCCCGCGGCCCGACGAGGGCTGGGCCTTCGAGTTCAAGTGGGACGGCATCCGGGCGATGGCCTTCGTCGAGGGCGGCAACCTGCGCCTGATGTCGCGCAAGCAGGAGGACGTGACGCGCCGCTACCCCGAGCTGCGTGGGCTGGCCAACGCCCTGGGCTCGCGAGCGGCCGTGCTGGACGGCGAGGTCGTGGCCCTGGGGCCTAACGGGGTCCCCAGCTTCGAGCAGCTGCAGCAGCGAATGGGCCTGACCGTCGAGTCCGAGGTGCGGCGAAAGATGAAGGAGGTCCCCGTCGTCTACATGATCTTCGACGTGGTCTACCTGGACGGCCACCGGCTCTTCGACTTCCCTTACCTGGAGCGGCGCGCCCGCCTCCTCGATCTCGGCCTGGCCGGCCCCTCCTGGCAGACGCCGCAGCACGAGGTGGGTGATGGCGAGTCGATGCTGCAGGGCAGCAGGGCAGCCGGCCTCGAGGGAGTCATGGCCAAGCGCGTCGACAGCCGCTACGAGCAGGGGAAGCGGACCGGCGTCTGGCTCAAGGTCAAGAACCACATGACCCAGGAGCTGGTGATCGGTGGTTGGGCCGACGGCGAGGGCAAGCGGCGCGGGCTGCCGGGGGCGCTGCTGGTGGGCTATTACGACGACGAGGGCCGCTTCGTCTACGCCGGCAAGGTCGGCACCGGCTTCACGGAGGAAACGCTGGAGCGCCTGGCCAGGCTCCTGGCGCCGCTGGCGCGGGACCGCTCTCCCTTCGACGCCGGCAAGCCGCCGGCAGGCGCGCACTTCGTGGAGCCGAAGCTGGTCGCCGAGTTCAAGTTCGCGGAATGGACCAAGGGCGGCCAGCTCAGGGCGCCGGTCTTCAAGGGCCTGCGCGACGACAAGGACCCCCGCGAGGTGGTCCGCGAGCGCCCCGTCCAGTGAGCCCCTCCAACCAGGCGGTCGAGGTCAAGGTCGGCGACCGCGTCCTCAAGCTGACCAACCTGGACAAGGTCCTCTGGCCGGAGGCCGGCTTCACCAAGGGGCAGATGATCGACTACTACACGCGCATCGCCCCCGCGCTCCTGCCCCACCTGAAGGACCGGCCGCTGACGCTCAAGCGCTATCCCAACGGCGTCGACGGCCAGATGTTCTACGAGAAGAACTGTCCCGCCCACCGGCCGCCCTGGATACAGACCGCCAAGGTCTGGAGCGACGGCAACAACCGCTGGATGTACTACTGCCTGGTCCAGGACCTCCCCAGCCTGGTCTGGGTGGCCCAGCTGGGGACCATAGAGCTGCACACCTCGCTGTCGCTCTACCGCAAGCTGGCCCAGCCACGGATGCTGGTCTTCGACCTCGACCCCGGGCCGCCGGCGACCATCGTCGACTGCTGCGAGGTGGCGCAGTGGCTGGGTGCCTGGTTCCAGGAGCACGACCTGCAGTCCTTCTGCAAGACCTCCGGCTCCAAGGGCCTGCAGATGTACGTGCCCCTGAACACGCCGGTGGACTACGAGCAGACCAAGCTGATCTCGAAGGGCCTGGCTCAGAAGTTCGAGCGGGAGCGGCCGGAGCGGGTGGTCCACCTCCAGCGCAAGACGCTGCGCGAGGGCCGCGTGCTGATCGACTGGAGCCAGAACGACGAATACAAGACGACGGTCAGCGTCTACTCACTGCGGGCTCGGGCACGGCCGACGGTGTCGACGCCGGTGACGTGGGAGGAGGTGGAGCGCTGCTTCGAGGCCCGCGACGCCGAGGTCCTCGTGTTCGACTCGGGCCAGGTGCTGGACCGCGTGGAGCGCCTGGGTGACCTCTTCGAGCCGCT
>JALYYF010000385.1 GCA_030946725.1 Candidatus Dormiibacterota bacterium | reverse complement strand
TCGGAAGAGTAGATCTCGCCGTTGATCAGGCCCGCGAAGAGCCGGCCGGGGAGGGCGGCGAGCGCGTAGACCATGTTCTCCAGCGGTTGGGGCAGCCCGCCACTGAGCGACTGCCAGGGGCCGCCGCCTTCCCAGCGATAGAGCCGGCCCCGGGCCCGCCCGGGCCGATGCGCGTACTGCGGGCCGATGCTGGCCGAAACGTACCAGCGGTCGGCATCGGACGGGTCGACGGCCAGAGCCCAGGTGTAGTGCCGGTCGCGTCCTCGGTCCGCGGCCTCCCAGCTCTCGCCGCCGTCGCGGCTCCAGGCGGCGCCGCCGCCGCCCGCCTCGTAAGCCCGTCCGACGGCGGACGGATGCCAGGCCAGGGCGTGCACGTCGAGCTGGGCACCCGGACGATGGTCGGCCCAGGTCTCGCCGCCGTCCGCGCTGCGCATGACGCCGCCCAGCTCGATGCCGGCAAGCACGACTCCGGCCTCGTGAGGGCTGGGGGCCAGCCAGCGGACATGAGAGGTCCAGGGCCTCGGCGGAAAGCTCCAGGAGGGCGCCGAGGGCAGCGCGCGCAGGGCGCCGAGCTCACGCCAGCTCGCCCCTCCGTCGCTGCTCTTGAAGATCATGCTCGGCTCACATCCCGCATAGACGGCGCCGTCGACGGGGCTGACAGCCACCGAGAAGACGGCGTCATGAGGAAGGTCCAGGCGTTCCCACGACCCTCCGCTGTCGCGGCTCGTGAAGAGGCCCCGATCAGCAGAGCCGGCGTAGAGGATGGCCGGTTGCCTTGGGTCGAGCGCCAGGCACTGGGCACCGCTGCCTTCGAGCGCCAGCCGGGCGGTCCAGGTGCCTTCGCCGGCCTCCAGGGAGAACACCGCGTCTCCGGTCGCGCCGTGCAGTCTCATTCCCCGACCTTACGAAAAAAGGGGACCGCCGGCCAAAGCCGACGATCCCCGAAAAAGGGGGAGCAGACGAGCTCAGGTCGCGGCGGCGGCCGCGCGCTCTCGCGCCTCGCGGGGCGCCGGGAAAACGATCATCAGGATGTAGTAGAGGAGAAACGCCGCCACCAGGCCGACCACCCAGCTGTAGTCGTAGAGCGGCTTGAACCAGCCGATCAGGCCTGAGAGCGGGAACGGGCCACTACCGGCGGGCGACGAGTAGGCACCCCCGACTGAGAGGAGGGCACCGACCACTATGCTGACCACCGCGCGCGGGTTGAGACCGCCCGTGTACCGGTAGAAGCCGTCGGGTCTGTACAGGTCGACGAGCTTCAGCGTCGTCCTCCGCAGCAACCAGTAGTCGGCGATCAGCACCCCTGCCACCGCGCCCAACAGGCCGCCGTAGAAGCCGAGCCACGTAAAGATGTAGATGTGGGGGTCGGCCAGCAGCCGCCAGGGCTGGATCAAAATCCCCAGGATTCCGGTGATCAGGCTTCCGACGCGGAAGCTGATCAGCTTGGGAATCGTGTTCGAGAAGTCGTACGACGGCGCCACGGTGTTGGCTGCGATGTTCACCGAGAGTGTCGCCACCGCCAGCGTGAACAGAGCCAGGACCACCACCAGCGGGTTGGTGAACTTGCCGGTCAGCTCGACCGGGTCCCAGATGGGCTTGCCATAGACAGCGACAGTGGCCGAGGTTATGAGGACGGCCAGCAGCGGGAAGAAGGTCATCGTCGTCGGCAGGCCGAGCAGCTGTCCCAGGATCTGCTGGCGCTGGCTGGCGCCGAACCTGGTGAAGTCCGGCATGTTGAGTGACAGAGTCGACCAGAAGGCGATCATCGCCATCAGGGAGGGGAAGAAGAGCGGCCAGAATGCCGACCCCCAGCCGACCTTGCCGCTCTGGGACAGGATCGGCCCGAAGCCGTGCGCGGCGTAGACCATCCAGATCAGCAGGAAGACGCCGACCACCAGCACGAACGGCGCCGCCCAGTTCTCGAAGCGCCGCACCATCTCCATGCCGCGCAGGATGATGGCCATCTGGACGACCCAGAACACCGCGAAGCTAAGCCACTGAGTCCAGGGCGTGCCGAACAGCGGCGCGGCCTTGATCCAGGCGGTGCCGAACAGCGCCCCCGCCAGCGTGTAGAGCGCGCCGCCACCGATCCAGGACTGGATTCCGAACCAGCCACAGGCGATGAACGCCCTGAGCAGCGCCGGCACGTTGGAGCCGAGGACGCCGAAGGAGGCACGCGCGAGCACCGGGAAGGGGATCCCGTACTTCGTGCCTCCGTGACTGTTCAGCAGCATCGGAACCAGCACGATCAGGTTGCCCAGCGCGATCGTGATGATCGCCTGGTACCAGGCCATGCCGAGCGCGATCAGGCTGGAGGCGAGCAGGTAGGTCGGGATGTTGTGGGCCATGCCGATCCACAGCGCGGCGTAGTTGTACGTGGTCCAGGTCCGCTTCTCGATGGGTACGGGAGCCAGGTCCTCGTTCCAGAGAGGACTCTCTCTGAGCTCGCCGACATCTCTCAGTTCGTGGCGGCCGTCCGGATAGACGACTTCTCGGGCCGGAACTGAAACCGATCCCATCAAACTACCTCCCACCCTTCGATTGGACGGCCAAGCCTGAAGTGACAAGCCGCACGCTTCCCTTCGGATCGCTGGCGAGCCGGTCGACGCCTCGGCGCGTCTGGGCATCGTAGTTTTGTTTAGCTCGCTTGGCAAGTTGGAGGACCCTGGCCCGGCAGCGGTCGCGGCGGCCTGCCAAGTTACGCTGCGCAGCCGGTGGCTACGCAGACATCGTCGGGTGACCCGTACTACAAGAAGACGATGGCGGTCCGGCTGCACGGCCGGACGCTGGAGCTCGACGTTGCACACGATCTCTTCAGCGGTCACGACCTCGACGCGGGCACCCGGCTCCTGCTGCGCACTCTGGTGACGCCCGAGCACGAGCACCGCACCAGGGTGATCGACCTCGGCTGCGGGTACGGCCCGCTGGGCCTCAGCCTCAAGCTGCTGGTTCCCACTCGATCTGTTGACATGGTCGATCGCGATGCGCTGGCCGTCGCCTACAGCCGGCGAAACGCTGACCGGAACCGGATGGCCGACGTGCGCGCGTACGCCAGTCTCGGATGGAGCGATGTTCGTGCCGACGGCTTCGATCTGGCGGTCTGCAACATCCCGGCCAAGGCGGGCGAGCGTGCCATCCGCCACTTTCTGATCGACGCGCGAGAGCACCTGAGGCCGTCCGGCATGGTCGCCATAGTGGTCGTCGCCCGCCTCGATGAGGTCGTCCGCGGGGTGCTCACCGGAGCCCATGACGTGCAGGTCTCCCTCTCGCGGCGCTCGGCCGGATACTCCGTCTATCACTTCGGTTTCTCACCGGATGCGGCGCCGTCCGCACCCCGCGCCGATCCTCTCGGCTTCTTCGAGCGGGGCTGGCTTGAGGCCAGTTTTGGCGGCCTGGAATACGAGCTGCGCACGGCCTACTCGCTGCCCGAGTTCGACACGCTCGGGTACCACACCGCGCTGATCGCGGAGCGCCTGCTGGCGCTGCGCCGGCCGCCGCGGCACCTTCTCGTCTTCAACCCCGGCCAGGGCCACCTGCCGGTCTTTGCCTGGAAGCACCTGGAACCGGAACGCATCACAGTCGCCGGACGCGACCTGCTGGCTCTGCGCTTTTCGGAGGCGAACACCGTCGCCAACGGCTGCCCCGCCGAACGGATCGAGACGCTGCACGAGGTGACGGTCCGGCCGGCCGACATGGAGTCCGTCGATCTCGCGCTGGCGGTACTGAAAGAAAGACAGCCGGCCGCGGTCACCGAGTTCGAGGTGCGAGCCCTGGCAGCAGGCTTGCAGCGCGCGGGCCGGCTGCTGGTGGCGGGGAGCTCGACGGCGATCACGCGGCTGGAGTCCTCATTCGCCCGCGACAGAGCCGTGAGGATCGTCGGGCGCAAGCGCGAGAGGGGCCACAGCATGCTGGAGCTGGCTGCCTGAGAGAGCCGGAGTTCAGGTGATGCGTTCATGGCGCGGAGCCTAGCAAACAGATGTTCGGAGGCCAACCTTCTTAACAGGACGTGCCTCGGCCCCCGCGATGATCGACTGCTGTCAGTCCTCCGGTCGCAAGCCGCCGGCCGGCCGCCCCCGGCCGCTGCTCGCCGGCGGGTTGCCGTCAGGTCTGCCGGGCCTGCCTCTGGAGCTCGAAGAGCTTGAGCGGGGAGAGCGGCATCTCGGTCACCGGCACGCCCAGGGCGTCCTCGATGGCGGAGCCGATCACGGCTCCCACGGGGATGACGCCCGCCTCCCCGGCGCCCTTGACGCCGAGCGGGTTCAACGGCGACGGCGTCTCCAGGTGCCCGATGACCAGCTCTGGCACCTCGGTCGCGTATGGGATCAGGTACTCCATGAAGGAGGCGTTGCGGAGCTGGCCCTCCTCGTCGTAGGCGAGGCGCTCGTAGAAGGCGCCTCCGATGCCCTGCGCCACCCCGCCCTCCACCTGTCCTTCCAGGATCAGCGGGTTGATCACGCGGCCGCAGTCGTGGACCACCACGTAGCGCAGCACGTCCAGCCGGTAGGTCTCGGGGTCCACGCGGACGTAGGCGGCGTGGGCGCCTGACGCCCAGGTCGACCCCGGCGGGCTGTAGAAGCCGCTGGCCTCCAGCCCGGGCTGCTCACCCTCCGCGAGAGGCGGGCCGGGCCGCGGCCGGGGCCGGAACTGGGTGGCGATCTCGGCGCCGCCACCGAACGCGTAGCGGAGCGGGTTGGACATGATGGCCACCGCGGAGAGGGGAACTGCTCGGTCTGGGGTTCCCCTCACGCGCACGGCGCCGCCAGAGAGCTCCAGGTCTTCGGGATCCACCTCCAGGTGCTCCGCGGCGATGCGCCTGGCCTTGTCCGCCACCAGTCCGGCCGCCACGTGCATGGCATTGCCGGCCGTGACCGCGCTCCGGGAGGCGAAGGTGCCGACGCCCCACTGGAAGCGCCGGGTGTCGCCGCTCCGAATCTCGACGTCCGCGACGTCGACCCCCAGGGCGTCCGCCACCACCTGCGCGAACACGGTGGCGTGGCCCTGTCCCTGGCTCGGGATGCCGGTGGACGCCACCACCTTGCCGGAGACCAGCACCTGGACGTGGGCGCCCTCATAGGGACCGACGCCGGTGCCCTCGACGTAGACGCCGAGTCCCATGCCCACGTGGTCGCCCTCGGGGCGGGGGCCCAGGAGCCGCAGGCACTCGTCGAGCAGCCGGGGATAGTCGCCGCTGTCGTAGACGGCCCGGTTGCCGTCCTGCCAGAGGACCCCGGTCTCGTAGGGAAACTGGTCCGGCTGGATGAAGTTCCGCCGCCGCACCTCGGCCCGCTCCAAGCCGAGATCGGCCGCGATCGCGTCCATGACCCGTTCCATCACGAAGCAGGCGTGGGGCCGGCCGGCACCCCGGTAGGGCGAGGTGGGGGTCAGGTTGGTGTAGAGGTCGCGAAAGCGGACGCGGTAGTTCGGCACCCGGTAGGGACCCGGCAGCTGCGCCGCCGTGATGATCGGCAGGATTATCCCGTAAGGGGTGTAGGCGCCGGCGTCATGGACGAAGTCGACGTCCAGCCCCAGCAGGCGGCCTTCGTCGTCGTAGCCGACCTCGACCTCGTGAATCTGGGCTCGCTCATGGTTCACGGCCGTGAAGTGCTCGCGGCGGTCCTCCGTCCACTTGACGGGCCGTCCCAGCCGCATGGCTGCGTGGGGGACCAGCAGCTCGTCCGGATAGAAGAGCATGATCTTCGGCCCGAATCCCCCGCCCACGTCCGGGGCTATCACCTCGACCGCTGTCTCGGGGAGACCGAAAAGGACCGCCAGGCCGCCCCGGATGGAGGTCGGCGACTGTGTGGAGTCGTAGACGGTCAGGCGTGATTCCCTGGGATCCCAGCGGGCCCAGACCGCCCGGCCCTCCATGGGATTGGCCGCGCCGCGCTCGTAGCGGAACCGAAGGTGCCGGCGGCGGGGCGCCGACGCCAGGCCGGACTCCACGTCGCCGGACTCCTGGAGGAGCTCGGCCGCCACGTTGGCGGGGACGTCGTGGTGGACCAGCAGCGCGGCGTGCGCGGACGCCTCCAGGTTCGCGACCACGGGCAGCGGTTCGTACTCGACCTCGACCAGGTCAGCCGCGTCCTCCGCCAGGTAGCGGTCCTCGGCGACCACGAAGGCCACCGCCTCACCCGCGTAGCGCACCACGTCGGAAGCCAGGCAGCGCTGCGTGCGGCCCTGCGTCAGGGCCGGATGCGGTATGAGGAGCGGGAGGTCCAGGTCGCCGAAGGGCAGGTCGGCGGCCGTGTATACGGCGTACACACCCGGTGCCCGCCGGGCGCCTTCGGCGTCGATGGAGAGGATGCGCGCGTGCGCGTACGGGGAGCGGACGAAGCAGGCCTCCAGCGCTCCCTCGCCCAGGTCGTCGGTGTAGCGGCCGAGGCCGCGCAGCAGCCGCTCGTCCTCACGTCGCTGGACCCTCTCGCCGAACCACCTGGTCGTCAAGCGGGGGCGTCCTCCCGCAGCAGCTCCGCAGCGCGCTGGACGGCGCGGCGGATCGAGGCGTAGCCGGTGCAGCGGCAGAGGTTGCCCGCGATCCCCTCCTCGACCTCTGCGGGACTGGGCGAGGGGTTCTCCGACAGCAGGCCGCAGACAGCCATCACGAAGCCGGGCGTGCAGAACCCGCACTGGAGCCCGTGGCACTCCTTGAAGGCGCGCTGGACCGGGTGGAGCGGCTGCTCGGGAGCCGCCAGGCCCTCGATAGTCGTGATTTCGTGGCCGGTTGCCTGGACCGCCAGCATCAGGCAGGAGCGGACGGGGCGGCCGTCCAGCAGGACGGTGCAGCAGCCGCAGACCCCGTGCTCGCAGCCGACGTGGGTGCCGGTGAGGCCGAGGTCATGGCGCAGGTAGTCGGAGAGTAGGCGGCGCACGCTGCCCGGAGCCGGCCGCTCGAGGCCATTGACGTTCACGCGGCAGCGCGCTGGACGAGCGTCCGCACCAGGTGCAGTTTGAAATCGGGTGTGGATTCCAGGTCGGCACTCGGCTGGAGGCCGCGCGTGGGGTCGGCCGGGTCGGCGAGGACCGGCGTCGGAGCCACGCCGAAGAGGGCCAGGCGGGCCCCGGCCCGGGCCACGCCGGCCATCGCGTAGTCACCGTGGCGGCGGGACTCCTCGACCAGCGCCACGTCCGGCCCGTGGGCCGGGAACCAGACCTCCGTCACCAGCTCGTCCGCCTCCAGGGCGGTCTCGAAGGTCCCGAGGAAGAAGTCGGGCGCGTTTATGGTGCGTTCGCCCCGAATTGAGCGGGCGACCACCTGGCCGTTCAGCGCCAGCAGGGCCGCGCACAGCTCGGCCGCCGGGTCGGCGTGCGCGACGCTTCCGCAGACCGTGCCGCGGTTGCGGATCACGCGGTGGGCAACGTGGTGAAGGGCGAGAGGGACCAGCGGGCAGAGCCCGGTCAGCAGGGGGTCGTACTCGGCGTCGGCCTGCCGCACGGTGGCTCCCACGGCCACGCCGCCGTCCCGCTCGTAGACGCGGTCGAGCTCGCGGAGGCGGTTGATGTCGACAAGGTGTCCGGGCCTGGCCAGGCGGAAGTTGAGCAGGGGTATCAGCGACTGGCCACCCGCGAGGACCTTGGCGTCCTCCAGCTCACCGAGTAGCCTGACGGCCTCGTCGGCCGATTCCGGGGCGTGGTACTCGAAGGGCGGCGGCTTCACGTTAACGGCCACCGTTGACCGCCCCCATTCCACCGCCGTACCGTCCCGGCCGACAACCCCCCGGGGTGGGGGGTAAGGGGGTGGGTGGGGTGCCCGGCCGGCTCCTCTTTTCCGGCGCGGGGCAGGCTGGCGATCGCGCTCAGCCCTCCAGGAACGCGACGGCCCGGCAGAAGGCGGCCTCTCCACCCTGGAACCGCCAAGGGAAGCACCCGAACTGCACCTTCCTGTCCAGCACCTGGTCGATCTGCCCTCCCAGGTTCTCGATATGCACCACGTCGTGCGGGAACAGCAGCGTGTGCATGATCTGGTAGTCGGCCCTGGGGAAGACCTCGTCGAGGCTGCGCCCCAAGCGCGCTTCCGCATCCTCCACCTCGTCGGCCCGCAGGCGGCGGATGACCGTGTTCATGGGATGGTCGGCGGTCCCGGCGTCGACTGCCAGCCACCGCACCCCGCGCTCCAGGACCCACTCTGCGAAGTCGCGAGTCGGTCCCGGATGCCGGATGAAGTAGCGCGTCTCGTCGACCTCCGAGCGGTCGCACCAGTTCTCCGGATAATAGCGGTGGTAGCCGGTATGGATCACCAGGATGTCGCCCCGCTCGATTCTGAGACCGGTCTCGCGCTCCCAGCGCTCGAAGTGTTCGGGGCCGTACAGCTCGTAGTCGCCGATGCCCATGCGCTCCAGGTCCACGACGCAGGCGGGGCCGACCAGGAAGTCGAGCGGAAGGTCGCCGATGAACTTGCCCCCCGAGAAGAAGTGGGCAGGCGCGTCGAGGTGCGTGCTGACGTGCAGGGTGGTCGTGATCTCCTGGCCGCCGGCCCTGTCGAAGGCCAGCCGCTTCACCCACTTCACGCTCGGCCCGTCATAGCTCGCGAAGGCAGGGGTGTGCACGGAGAAGTCCTGGGTGAGGTCGAGCAACCTCATGCCCGCTCAGGGTAGCTTGCCGGGCGAGAACGCGACGCCAGGCTGGCGGCCGGCCGCGCGCTCAGGGCACGGCGGGCGCCCGGAGCGCCCGGCAGGCCCTCCGGGACCATCCCTTAGAATGCTGCTTGGATTTCTAGGAGGGAGTTTTGCGGGTCCTGCGGCACCCGCCGCGTCAGCCTGCAATGTCTCCGGACGCCGCGGTCTCGTCGGCCGCGGAGGCGGACGCTGAGGCGGCGGAACTCAGAGGAGGCGGAAGCATCGGCGTGGGCCGGCGCATCCTCTTGGTCGCCAACCGCTACGGCGAAGGCGTCGCGGGAGGCGCCGAACAGGTGCTCAGCGAGCTGGGCCTGGGGCTTCGCGGGCGCGGCTGGGAGGTCGACGTCGCAGCGAGCGCGGCGCGCGACCACTACACGTGGGAGAACGAGTTCCCGGAGGGCGAGTCCATCGAGGAGGGCATCCGTGTCCTCCGCTTCCGCGCCGAATACCGGAGGAGGTCGCGAGACCGCCAGCGCATCGGCGCCATGATCGGAGCGGGGGCCGACGTCCCCGTGCCCGACCAGTACCGCTGGATGAACGCCGGCGTCCGGGTGCCGGGGATGTACGAGTACCTGGTCGACCACGCAGCCGAGTACCGGGCGATCGTTCTCGCCCCCTACGGCTTCTGGACCACCTTCGCGGGCGCCCAGGTCGCCCCCGAACGCACCATCCTGCTGCCCTGCCTGCATGACGAGCCGGAGGCTTACCTCGAGATCTACCAGCCGATCTTCGAGGGCAGCCGGGGGCTCTGGTTTCAGACCGAGCCCGAGGCGGAGCTGGCCCGGCGCATATTCCGGCTGCCCGAGCGCACCGCGGTCATCGGCTCCGGCATCGACGTCCCCGCGGTCTACGACCCGGAGGGCTTCCGCCGGCGCCACGGTCTCCCCGGTCGCTTTGCCTTTTACGCCGGCCGGCGAGAGTGGGGAAAGGGCTGGACGGACCTGCTCCGGGGGCTGGAGCACGCGCAGGCGGTGCTCCCGGAGCCGCTGCCGCTGGTGACCTGCGGGGTGGGGGAACTGGGCCGGGTCCCGGCGGGCCTCCGGGTCATCGACGTCGGCTACCTGTCGGAGCAGGAGCGCTCGGACGCGATGGCCGCTGCCTTCGTGTACCTCCAGCCCTCGGCCGTTGAGAGCTTCTCGCGCACCATCATGGAGGCCTGGCTGGCCGGCACGCCCGTGGTTGCCAATGCGGCCAGTGCCGTGGTCAGCTGGCATTGCCAGCGGTCCCAGGCCGGTTTCCTCTACAGAGACCGCTACGAGCTGGCGGAGTGCCTCAGGCTGCTCCTGGAGCGGCCCCGGCTGGGCGAGGCGATGGCCGCCCGCGGGCGCCGGTACGTCCTCGAGAACTACCGCTGGGGCGGAGTCCTGGAGCGGGCGGAACGCCTCCTCGAGGAGTGGACGTGAGAGTGCTCCTCGTCGCGCCCTACCCGCCGGCTCGCGACGGCATCGCAACCTACGCCGCCCAGGCGGCGGCAGACCTGCGCCGCCGCGGCGAGCACGTGGAGGTGGTCTCACCGGAGCCCTCGGCCGCCCGCCACCACGCCGAACTCGGCAGGGCGAGAGGCGTCGCGCGCCTGCTCGCGCTCTCGCGCCGGGCCGACCGGACCGTCGTCCACTTCTACCCCGACCTCTTCTTCCGGGGCAGGCGCCGCGTCCGCTTCGTGCTGCACTGGCCCTGGGTCGCCGCGGCGCTCGCCATCGGCCGCAACGTCGAGCTGGTGGTGCACGAGGCCCCCTACCGAGACCTGCGAAGGGCCCGGGGCGTGCGGGGATGGGTGGCGCGGGCACTCTGGCGGGGTCTGGTCACGGCTCCTACGGCGACCTACGTCCACACCGAGTGGGAGCGTCAGGAGATGGCGGCCAGCCTGAGCCTGGAACCCAACCGGGTCCGGCTGCTCGAGCACAACCGGGCCTTCGTCAAGCGGAGCCGGTTGGGGCGGTCGGAGGCGCGGCGCGAGCTGGGACTCGAAGAGGGGGAGCTCTGCTTTCTCTGCATCGGCTTCCTGCAGCGCCACAAGGGCTTCGACCGTGCGCTCCAGGCTTTCGCCAGGATCCCCGGCGGCCACCTGCGACTGGATGTGGTGGGCTCGGTTCGAATGGCCGCCCCGGAGGTCCAGCACTACCTGGCCGAGCTGAGGGCGCTCGTGCGCGCCACGCCCCGCGCCAGGCTGCACGAGGGCTACGTCAGCGACCACGGCTTCGACAGCTGGCTGTCCGCCTGCGACGTGGTGGTGCTGCCATACCGCGAGATCTGGTCCTCGGGGGTGCTCGCCCGCGCCCAGCTCTTCGGCCGCCGGGTCATCGTCAGCGACGTGGGAGGCCTGCCCGACCAGGCCGGGCCCCTGGCCATCGTGGTGCACGACGACGAAGAGCTCTACCGGGCCATGGCCGAGGTCGCCGGCGTGGCGCCGGAAGGGCGTGTGGATGAACGGTGGAAGCCGGAACGGCCGGCCGTCGAGGTGCCGTCGGAGGCGATCGCCCAAACGGTCCGCGATAGCGTTCCCAACGGCAGGCGGCCCATCCCGGCTCGCCGGCGGCGAAGGTCGCAGGGACTGACTTGAGAGCAGCGGTGCCCTCCGCGGAGCGCACAGCCGTCAGGCGGGCGCTTCAGCATCAGCGTGCGGTCCCCAGCCGCCGGGGCGTCCCCAGGTCTCCCTTATCCTCTGGCCCTGTGAGACCGGCCGGTTTGAGGAACTGCCTGGAGCGGAGTCCGCGATGACGACGAGCTCGCGG
>JALYYF010000371.1 GCA_030946725.1 Candidatus Dormiibacterota bacterium | reverse complement strand
ACACCGTCCAGGTGATCCTCTACGTACTGCTCGCGCTGGCGATCGTCGTGGCGGTGCTGGGCATCGTCAACACGCTGGCGCTCTCGATCCTGGAGCGGACTCGCGAGCTGGGACTGCTGCGCGCGGTCGGGCTGCTCCGCCTGCAGGTCGCCGAGATGGTCACCGTCGAATCGGTGGTGATCTCGGTCTTCGGAGCCCTGCTGGGCCTGGTGGTCGGCTGCGTGCTGGGCGTGGCCGTGGTGCGCGCGCTGAAGGACCAGGGAATCCCGGTGCTGCAGTTCTCCTGGGGAACCATCGCGGTCTTCCTGGTACTGGCCGTGGTCGTGGGCCTGGTCTCCGCCATAGTCCCCGCGCTAAGGGCCGCGCGGACCAGCGTGCTGCGAGCCATCGCCTACGAGTAGCTATAAAAAGGTCCTCCCCCCGCGGCGCGGGGGGAGGACGTCTAATAAGTCCTACCTGAGGTCGATCTTCAGGGTGTCGCCCTCCAGGCGGGCGGGGGCGGCCCAGCCGGCGCTGGAGCGGGCCAGGATCTCGGCCAGCAGCTCGGCGCGCTCCGCGTGCGCGCGTACCGGCTCGCCCTCCGCGTCGAGGCGGCCGAGGAGTAGCCGGGCGCTGGCCACCCTGCCGTCGCCCTCCACCTCGACCAGGGCCACCGCCGTGTCTCCCGGCACCCGGCGCCGGACCTGGCCCCGGTGGTTGAAGACGAAGGAGCCAAGACCGTAGAAGATGGGTGCGCCCCGGTGGACCTCGACGCCGTGGAGGGTCTGGGAGTGGCTGCCGAAGACGACCGAGGCGCCCGCCTCCACCAGGTCCCGGCCCAGCTCCCGCTGATAGGCGACGGGCTGCTCCGCCCAGCTGACGCCCCAGTGCATCGTCACGGCGACGAAGGAGGAGAGGTCACGGGCCCTCCCCACGGCGCGCAGCAGGCGGCCGCGGTCCTCCGGCTCGATGCTCGTGATGGTGCGGGGAGGGGTGGCCGGCTCCCACTCCAGGCGTGAGGCGTCGGGCTCGTAGCGGGTTCGCACGCGCACCCCGGCGATGCCCGGCCGCTCGGGGCCGGCGTGCTGCGCCTTGCGGCCCACGCAGGTGGCTGCCAGCAGCGCCACCTCCACGCCGTGGACGTTCTGCAGCTCGGGTTGGAAGGCGTCCGCCGTGTCGCCGCCCACGCCGAGGGTGACCAGCCCGGCCAGCTCCAGGTCCTGGACCATCTCGTGCAGGGAGTCCCAGCCCGGGTCGGCGGCGTGGTTGTTGGCGAGCGAGACGGCGTCGATCCCCATCGCGACCACGTCCGACATCAGCTCCGGCGCCCCACGAAGCAGCGTCTCGCCGCGGCCGCCGGCCTCGGCTCCGGTGAGCGGCCCCTCCAGGTTGCCGACCGCGAAGTCGGCCCTGGCCAGCACGTGCAGCAGGGAGTCGTCCGGCTGGTCGCGGACGTGCCGGAGCGGCCGCGTCACGACCAGGTCGCCCACGCCGGCCAGGAAGATGCTCACCGACTTTTCCGGGCCGGCTGACCGGCGCACGGACGGCGGCCGGCCGGCTCACTCCGCATGGTTTCCACGATTCCCTCAAGTGGCTGCCGGTCGTGAGATGGGGTGGCCGAGCTGCTCGCGAGCCGGCCGATCTTCCGGGATCGTAACGCCGAGCTGAAGCTGTGCGGAAGCGCTCTTGTGCTCAGGAGCCGCGCCGGCCGGCCGAGTCGGCGGTCCGGCAGCAGACAGAAGCTGTCCTCTGCTCCACGCGATCGTGTGCTCACATGCTGAAGCTGCTCTCCGGCGTTCTCCCGATCTGGGCACCGACGGCGGTCGCCGCGCTCCTGGTCGCCGCAGTCAGCTAAGTCCTCGTTTGGGAGACGGGGTGCCTGGTGTTAGAGGCGGGCCGGAGCCGCGATGCCGAGGAGTTCGAGCCCGCGCTGCAGCGTGTCCGCGGTGAGTGAGCAGAGCAAGGTCCGCACGGCCCGCAGCTCGGCGGACTCGGCCCGGAGAACCGGACACGATTCGTAGAAGTCGGTGAAGGCCTGGGAGAGCGAATACAGGTAGGTGCACAGACGGTGCGGCTCCAGCGTCCGGCCGACCTCGATCACGGTCCGGGCGAAGTCGTCCAGGAGCAGGGCCAGGGCGCGCTCGCTGGGCTGCAGCGAGACCTCCCCGGGCAGCTCGGGGGCCCCGCCATCCTCCGCCAGCCGGCGCAGGATCGAGCGGACGCGCGCGTGTGCGTACTGCAGGTACACGCCGGTGTTGCCGGAGAGCGAGACCATCCGGTCCAGGTCGAAGACGTAGTCCTTGGTGCGGCTGGTGGCCAGGTCCGCGTACTTGACGGCGCCGATGCCGACCTCCCGCGCCAGCACGTCCACGTCGGCGGCGCGGTGCTGCCCATCCCTGCCGGAAACGGTGAGGCGGGCCTTCTCGATGGCGCCCTGGAAGAGCGCGGAGAGAGGAACGGCGTCGCCCGCCCGCGTCTTGAAGGGCCTGCCGTCGGCCCCCAGCACAGTGCCGAAGGCCACGTGCTGGACCTCGACGTCGGGGCCGATCCATCCCGCCCGCCGGGCCGTCTCGAACACCATCCGCAGGTGAAGGGCCTGGCGCGCGTCGACCACGTAGAGGAGCCGCTTG
>JALYYF010000169.1 GCA_030946725.1 Candidatus Dormiibacterota bacterium | reverse complement strand
TGGACTTTCGCGAGCTGCAGGAGCTGGCCGCCGAGATCCTCGGCGTCGAGCCGGAGCAGGTGCAGATGAACGTGAGCTTCCAGCGCGACCTGGCGGCGGACTCGCTCGACCTGGTCGAGCTGATCGCCGCGGTCGAGGACAAGTACGACGTCGAGCTGCCCGAAGAGGAGCTCGATCGTATGAAGAACGTCGGTGACCTCTGGCAGTTCCTGGAGGCACACGAGGCCGAGCGAGCCAATGCCTGAGGCAGGCGAGAGGAGGCCATAGGAGGCGACATGGCTATCAAGGCAGCACCCCGCGTTCGCTCCGATGCGGTTCCCCTGCGAACCTTCCGGTCCACGGGACGGCCGGTGGCGATCGCCGGCATGGGCGTGCACGCGCCCGAGAGGGTGCTGACCAACAAGGACCTGGAGAAGATCGTCGATACCTCCGACCAGTGGATCCAAGAGCGGACGGGGATCAAGCGCCGGCACGTTGCCGAGCCGGGCACAACCACCTTCTCGCTGGCCACCGAGGCGGCTCGCAAGGCGCTGGCGTCGACTGCCGTCAGGCCCGAGGAGCTGGACATGATCATCGTTGCCACCTCCTCGCCGGACGGCCCCTTTCCCAGCGTCGCCTGCCGGGTCCAGAACGAGCTGGGCGTGCCCGGGGCCTGCGCCATGGACCTGCTCGCCGCCTGCACCGGCTTCGTCTACGCCCTCTCGGTGGCCGAGACCTACGTGTCCTCCGGCCGCGCGGACACCGTGCTGGTGATCGGCGCCGAGGTGCTGACGCGCTACGTCAACTGGAAGGACCGCGGCACCTGCGTCCTCTTCGCAGACGGTGCGGCGGCGGCCGTGCTGCGGCCGGCCCAGCGGGGCGCCGGCTTCCTGGCCTGGTGCCTGGGCTCCGACGGCCGCGGCTTCGAACAGATCACCTGCGGCGACACCGCGCTCGGCGGCTACGCCTCCGGCGAAGCCGAACCCCACATCGCGATGAAGGGCCCGGACGTCTTCAAGTTCGCCAACGACATCTTCATCCGCCAGGCCTTCGCGGTGGCCGAGGAGGCGGGCATCGAGGTCGAGGACATCGACCTCTTCGTCCCCCACCAGGCGAACAGCCGCATCATCGAGGCCGCCGCGCGCCGCGTGGGCCTGCCCATGGAGCGGGTGATGGTCAACATCGACGAGTACGGCAACACTTCGACCGCAACCATCGGCCTGGCCCTCCACGACGCGGTGCAGCAGGGCCGGCTCAAGAGCGGCGACAAGGTCCTGATCGCCGGCTTTGGCTCCGGCCTCACCTGGGGAGCATGTCTGCTCGAATGGGAATGATGCGCGCAATATGTCCCTCCCCCTTGCGGGGAGGGTAGGGAGGGGGTCTCCCCGTGGGCATAACGCTGAGCGGCCCGGTGGCGCTGCTCTTTCCTGGACAGGGCGTCCAGCGTCCCGGCATGGGCCGCAAGCTCTACGACCGCTACCCGGCCGCGCGCCGCATCTTCGAGCGCGCGGAGGTGGTCCTGGGAATGCCGATCCGGCAGCTCTGCTTCGAGGGGCCGGAGGAAGAGCTGAACCGGACCGAGAACCTGCAGCCCTGCGTCATGACCGTCTGCTGGGCGGCGTACGAGATCTGGCGCGAGAGCTACGGCATGGAGGAGGTCCGCGTCATGGCGGGTCACTCGCTGGGCGAGTTCACCGCGCTGGCCGCGGCCGGGTCGATCTCCTGGGAGACGGCGCTGCTGCTGGTCAAGGAGCGCGGCCGCATCATGGCGGAGGCCACGCGGACGCAGCCGGGCGGCATGCTCGCCATCGTCGGCCTGGACGAGACCCAGGTGGAGGCGATACGGCTCCGGGCCTCGAAGCTGGGCCGCCTCTACGTGGCCAACCGCAACGCGGACGTTCAGTTCGTGCTCTCCGGAGAGCTGCCCGCGATCCAGCGAGCCGAGAAGCTGGCCCTGGCCGCCGGAGCCCGGCGGGCGCTGATCCTGACCATCCCGCTGCCCGCACACTCGCCCCTGATGGAGGCCGCCGGCAGCGCCTTCCGGGCCGTCCTCGATAGGCTGCCCATCGAGATGCCGCACTTCCCGATCCTGGGCAACGCCACCGGCCAGGCCATCGCCTCGCTCATCGAGCTGCGCCAGGAGCTGGGCAACCACCTTCTGCGTCCGGTGGAATGGGGCCGCACGATGGTCTCGCTGCGGGCGATGCAGGTGCGCACGGTCGTCGAGCTCGGGCCGGGCCGGGTCCTGGCCTCGCTGGCCGCCAAGCACATCCCGGGCGTCGACACCTGGAACGCCGACGAACTGTTCGTGGACTTCAGCGAGGGCACGCCGGCTTGAAGGACCTGGACGGCCGCACCGCCCTTGTGACGGGCGGTGGTAAGGGGATCGGCCGTGCCACTGCAAAGGCGCTGGCGGAACAGGGCGCCCGCGTGGTCGTCAACTACCGCTCCGACGCGGCCGCCGCCGAGGAGACCGCGCACGAGATCGGAGGTGAGGCGGTCCAGTGCGACGTCACCGACGGCGACGCCGTGCAGGCCCTGGTCAAGTCGATCGGCGGCGTGGACGTCCTGGTCAACAACGCCGGCGCCGTGCGGGACAACCTGCTGCTGCGCATGAAGCTGGCGGACTGGGACCACATCCTGCAGACCGACCTGACCAGCGCCTTCCACACCACCAAGGCGGTCATGTCGGGAATGCTGCGCGCGCGCTGGGGCCGAATCGTCAACATGACGTCTGTGGTCGGCATCACCGGCAACCCGGGCCAGGCAAACTACGCCGCCGCCAAGGCCGGCCTGATCGGCTTCACCAAGTCGATCGCCAAGGAGATCGGCTCCCGCGGCATCACGTGCAACGCCGTGGCCCCCGGCTACGTGCGCACGGAGCTGACCGAGGGTTCCCTGAACGACGAGATGGTCGCCCAGCTCGTCAGGATGACCCCGCTGCAGCGCGAGGGCACCCCGGAAGACGTCGCCGCAGCGGTCGCCTTCCTGGCCTCCCCCGCCGCAGGCTTCATAACCGCCCACGTCCTGGTAGTAGACGGAGGCCTCTCGGTATGACGCCCGCAATGTGTCCCTCCCCCTTGCGGGGAGGGTAGTGAGGGGGTCCCTTCATTGATCGCCTCCCACATCCCCATCGCCGGCACGAAGCTGCCCCCGATCGCCCTGACCACCAACTGCCCGAGCTGCGGCGTCGGACTGGTGCCCGAAGAGCTGCGCGAGCAGGCCTACGTCTGCGACTGCGGCCACCACTTCCGAATGCACGGCGACGCCTGGATCGCCCTGATGGCCGACGAGGGCAGCTGGCGCGAGCGCTGGGCCGACGTGCGGCCCCATGACCTCCTGGAGTGGAAGTTGCCCAAGCCCTACCAGGAGACCATCGACCAGGCTCGGGCCGAGGGCCTGAACGAGGCCGTGCGGACCGGCACCGCCACGCTCGCCGGCCGGCCGGTCTGGCTCGGGATCTTCGACTTCCGCTTCGTCGGCGGCACCCTCTCGATCGTGGCCGGCGAGCGGCTGGCCCGCGGTTTCGAGCAGGCGGCCGCCTCGGGAACGCCCTACGTGCTGGTCGCCGCCTCCGGAGGCGCCCGAATGCAGGAGGGCGTCCTGGCGCTGATGCAGATGGCGAAGGTCAACGGCGCCGTGGGCCGCCTCCACGCCGCCGGCGTACCGTACTTCTCGGTGCTGACCGACCCCACCTTCGGCGGCGTCAGCGCCTCGCTGGCGCTGCTGGGCGACGTCAACCTGGCCGAGCCGGGCGCCGCCATCGGCTTCACCGGCGCGCGCGTCATCAAGCAGGCGACCTACGCCGACCTGCCCCCGGGCTTCCAGAGCGCGGAGTTCCAGCTCAAGTGCGGGCAGGTCGACATGGTGGTCCCGCGAATCGAGCTCAGGGACCGGCTGGCGCGCCTCCTGGACCTGTACAGCCGATGAAGCAGCGCGAGCGGGACACGCTCAGCGTCTGGCAGGTGGTCGAGCTGGCCCGACATCCGGACCGGCCCTACTCGCTGGACTACATCCGGCGCATGGCGCCCGACTTCATGGAGCTGCACGGCGACCGCGTCTCTCACGACGACCCCGCGCTGGTCGCCGGCCTGGGCACCTGGCGCGGCCGAACGACCGTCTTCCTCGGCCATCAGAAGGGCCGGACGCTGGCGGAGCGGGTCGGCCGCAACTGGGGGATGATGCACCCGGAGGGCTACCGGAAGGCGCTCCGGCTGGCCCGCCAGGCCGTCAAGTTCGGCTTTCCGATCGTGTCGCTGGTCGACACGCCCGGCGCCTTCCCCGGCGAGGCGGCCGAGCAGCGCGGCATCGCTTCGGCGATCGCCTCCGCGATCATGGAGTGGTTCGAGATCCCGGTCCCCATCGTGGCCGCCATCATCGGCGAGGGAGGGTCGGGCGGAGCCCTCGGAATGGCGGTCGGCGACCGCGTGCTCATGCTCGAGAACTCGACCTACTCGGTGGCCTCGCCGGAGGCCGCCGCCTCCATCGTCTGGCGTGACAACGCCCGCAAGGTCGAGGCCGCGGACCAGCTCCAGCTCACCTCTCGCGACCTGCTGGCGATGGGAGTGGTCGAGGAGGTGGTCGGCGAACCCGAGGGTGGGGCCCACACCGACTACGACGCCACCGGGGGGGCACTGGAGGCAGCGCTCTGGCGAAACCTGCAGCCGCTGCTGACGATGCCGCCCGACGAGCTGCTCCAGCACCGCTACGAGCGCTTTCGCTACATAGACTCGCTGGTCGCCGCCCACCCGGACTTCGGACCCAAGGTCGAGCCCAAGCCCGGCTGAGGAGTTGCCTTGCCAGTACCCCCTTCCAACCCTCCCCGAAAGCGGGAGGGACAAGACAGAGGCGTCACTGGAGAGGCCGGATTCACTCCGGCCGTGTGAGTTGCTTATTCCCAACGACTCCCAAACGCGACTCTGCGGAAGGGGGCCGGGGGGGAAACCTGTTTCCCCCGCAAGTCAATACACTCTGTGAGCGATGCACGTAGCGCTGAACCCCGGCGGGCTGCTCTCCTGGATCATCGTCGGCCTGATCGCCGGCGCGATAGCCGGCCGGCTCGTCCGTGGTCGCGGGCTGGGCTGCCTGATGGACATCGTGGTCGGAGTCGTCGGAGCTTTCATCGGCGGCTTCGTGGTCAGCCTCTTCGTCTCGGAGGGGACCACCTTCGGGTTCCTTGGCAGCCTCCTCGTGGCCATCCTCGGCGCCGTGATACTGCTGGCCGTCGTCCGCCTCGTGTCGCCCTCTTCGAGGCCCCAGCGCCCGTAATTGGGCGACCCGGCGGCCCTTCGCCAGCTGCGAATCTTCGACCTGGAGCAGCCGCGCCACGAAGGCGCGCCGATCCATCCCGCGCACGAACCGCCGGGGTACGCCTACCTGCTGCACCGGCGCCACCAGCCACGGGGCGGGGAGCGCCGGACCGGGGCGGCCGGGGTGCTGATCACCAGCGAGCACGCCGGCACCCACATCGACGCGCTCAGTCACCAGGCGGAGGACCTGAAGCTGCACGGGGGCGTTCCCAGCGATGACGTCCAGACCTCCTCCGGGTTCCGGCAGCTGGGGGCTGAGACGGTGCCGCCGATAGTGGCCCGCGGACTGCTCATCGACCTGGTCCGGTATCGCGGCTCGCCGCTCGAACCTCGGCGCTGGATCGCCCGGCAGGAGGTCCAGGCCGCGGCAGCCGCCCAGGGCGTGGAGCCTGAACCTGGTGACGTCGTCCTCGTCCGCACCGGCAACGGCCGGAACTGGTCCGACCCGGCCCGCTACCTCCACGGGGCGGGCATGGCCGCCGGCGTCTCAGCCTGGCTGGCCGAGGCGGGGGTGGTCGCGGTCGGCGCCGACAACGTGGCCTGGGACTGGACCGGCGAACCCGACCCGGACCTGGGCGTCACGCTTCCCGGCCACGTCCTGCTGCTGGTCCGGGCCGGCATCTACATCGTCGAGAACCTCTTCCTCGAAGAGCTGGGCGCCGCGGGCGTGAGCGAGTTCACCTTCGTGTGCCTGCCCCTCAAGATCGTCGGCGCCACCGGCTCCCCCGTGCGCCCCGTGGCACTGGTGGCGGCATGACGGCGACGCGGGCGGACTTCCCGGTCCTGCAGCGGGTGGCCTACCTGAACGCCGGCAGCGTCGGCCCGCTCTCCCGCCACACGGCCGAGGCCATGGCCGAGCAGGAGCGGCTGGGCCTCACCAGTGGCCGAGGGGCCCACAGCTCCTTCGAGGCCCGGCTGGAGCTGCGGGAGCGGCTGCGCGAGCGCCTCGCCGGGTTGGTGGGCTCGCCTGCGGAGAACCTCGCGCTCACCGGCTCGACCACCGAGGGCTGCCACGTGGTCCTCACGGGATTGGGCCTGCGCCCCGAGGACGAGGTCGTGACCACGGATGCCGAGCACTTCGGACTGCTGGGGACGCTGGGCAGCTCGGGCGCCGCCATCCGTCTCGCTCCCGTCCTCGGCCGCAGCGCCGGCGAGGTGCTGCAGGCGGTGGTCGACGCGGTCACCCCGCGGACCAGGCTGATCGC
>JALYYF010000328.1 GCA_030946725.1 Candidatus Dormiibacterota bacterium | reverse complement strand
CAGGCGGACGCCACCCGGCAGCTGATCCGCCGGCTCCTGACCGCCCCGTGCCCGCTGGTGGTGGACGCGGACGCCCTGAACGCGATCGCCGCCGACAGGAGCCTGCTCGGGCAGCTGCGGGCGGATCGAGTCCTCACGCCGCATCCAGGTGAGATGGCCCGGCTGACCGGGCTTCCGACCGCGGAGGTGCAGCGTGATCGGCGCGGCATCGCCCTCAGGTCAGCCAGGGAGTGGGGGGCCGTGGTGGTGCTGAAGGGCGCTCACACGATCGTGGCGGCCCCGGACGGCCAGGTCGCGGAGGACCCGCACGAGGTGCCGGCCCTGGGCACCGGCGGCACGGGGGACGTGCTCAGCGGCGTGATCGCGGGCCTGCTGGCGCAGCGCCTGGACCCCTTCCGGGCGGCTGTGAGCGGCGTCTACGTCCACGCCGAGGCGGGGAGACGCATCTCGGCTCGGCTGGGTCCCTCCGGTCTGCTCGCCTCCGACCTCTTCGACGAGATCCCGCTCGTCATGAACGCCCTGCGCCAGGCCGCCACTTACTAGGTTGTCTCTGCGCTCCGCGGAAGTCGACCTCTCCGCCGTCCGCCACAACGTCCGCTACCTCCGCGGCAGGCTCGCCGGCGGTGTCCGCCTGATCGCCGTCGTCAAGGCAGACGCCTACGGCCACGGTGTGCAGGCCGTCGCCCGGACGGCGCTCGAGGCCGGCGCCTGGGGTCTGGCTGTCTCCACGCTGGAGGAGGCGGCGGCGCTTCGCGGCATGATCGAACCGGATCGCCTGCTGGCGCTGGGTGGGCTGGCTCCCGCGGACGCCTTCGACGCGGCGGCGGCGGGCTGCGCCGTGACCTGCCACAGCCACCAGCTGGCGGATGCGCTGGAGGCTGCACCGCCGGGCGAGGGCCGTCTGCCGGTGCACCTGAAGGTGGACACCGGCATGGGGCGGCTCGGCTGCTCCGTCTCCGCGGCGGGAGAGCTCGCACGGCGCCTGGCGCGCTCGAGCCGCCTCAGGCTGGCCGGCATCTACACCCACTTTGCCGCAGCCGACACCGACGAGGCCTTCACCCGGGAGCAGTTCGACCGCTTCTCCCGGCTGCTGGATGGCCTGGAGGTGGCCCCGGGGCTGCGTCACGCGGCGAACTCGGCCGCCACGCTGCGTTACCCGGAGATGGGCCTCGATGCCGTCCGCTGCGGCATCGCTCTCTATGGCTGCGAGTGGCCGGACCTCCGGCCCGCGCTGAGGCTGACGGCCACGATCACGCAGGTCAAGGAGCTGCCGCCGGGATCCTCGGTGGGATACGGCCGGACCTGGATCGCGTCACGACCGGCTCGCGTCGCGACCGTGGCGATCGGATACGAGGACGGACTGCTGCGCAGCCGCTCCGGTCGGGGCGAGGTGGTGGTCGCCGGCCGGCGGGCGCCCCTCATCGGGCGCGTCAGCATGGACCAGATCACGCTCGACGTCACCGACGTTCCCGAGGCCGAGGCCGGTGAGGCGGTGACGCTCATAGGAGACGGCATCTCGGCCGAGCAGGTGGCCGAGTGGAGCGGCACCATCTCGTACGAGGTGCTGACCGCGCTCGGCTGCCGGGTCAGGCGTACCCATCGGGAATAGCCGCGATGGCGCCGGAGGTTGGTTCGGCCGAGGTGACTACACTGGTCGCAGTGGCCGAGAACAGCACGAGCTCCAAGTTCGCCGAGGAGGCGATGGGGCATCTGGACACGCTGTACCGGGGGGCGCTCCGTCTCACGCGCGATCCCGCTCAGGCCGAAGATCTCGTTCAGGACACGTACGTTCGCGCCCTCCGCTACCAGCACAGCTATCAGCCGGGTACCAACATGAAGGCCTGGCTGTTCGCCATCATGCGGAATCTCTTCTGGGACCGCTTCAAGGGCGGCAGGCCGGAGGACATCAGCCTGGACGGGGACGGAGAGATGTCGCTATACGACACGCTCAGGGACCCCAACGCGATGCCGGAGGCCGACGTCCTGAACAGGATCGCGGCCGACGAGGTGGTCAAGGCGGTCGAGCAGCTCCCCGAGCTTCACCGCGAGGTGGTCCTGCTGGTCGACGTCGAGGGGTTTTCGTACAAGGATGCGGCCCAGGTCCTGGGCGTGCCCATCGGAACCGTGATGTCCAGACTCCATCGTGCCCGCCACCAGCTCCAGAAGTCCCTCCACGATTACGCCCGCGAGTCGGGAATCGTCCGCGAGGAGAAGGAGTCGGCATGAACTGCGACGGGTGTCAAGAGAAGTTGGAGCGGTACGTGGACCGCGAGCTCACCGACCAGGAGCTCAACGAGGTTCGCGGACACCTGGAGCGCTGCCCACCCTGCGAGGACCGATACCAGCTGCAGGCCGGCCTGAAGCGGCTAGTCAAGCTCTCCTGCGACCAGGGCACGGCGCCTTCGACGCTGCGGGAAAAACTGCTGCAAATTCTTTTCTAATCTGCAGATCGGATTAGCTGAACAAGCGGTGTCTTCGTAGTAGGTAGTTGGCCGGCGTGAGCCGGTCGACGAATGTTCGAAGACGCGAATCGAGATATCGAGAGACTCACACGCGAGGCGCTGGCGCGCCGGATTCGCCAGCAGCAGCTGGACCGCGTGGTCCATGCCATCGACGATCTCCTCTTTCAACTCGAAGATCTGAACCTGCAGGGCGTGGACCGGGTCCCGGCGCGGCTTCGGGAACGAGCGGGACAGATACTGGAGGCCGTTCCGGGTCCCGAGGACGAAGAGTTCCGCATCCGGTATCGAGTGCTTCCGATGATGGACGTCCTCTTCCGGGCCCAGGAGATCCTCTTCCGCCTCCGCGACCCCAGGCGCCCGACCTACGCAGACAACGAGGA
>JALYYF010000325.1 GCA_030946725.1 Candidatus Dormiibacterota bacterium | reverse complement strand
AACCGGCGGTAGGCGAAGATCCGCCGGTTGTCCGTCCAGAGCGGGGTCACCGAACCCGCCGCGTGGAGGGCCGGGAGATGCCTCTTGGCCTCGATCAGCCGGCAGAAGCCGGAGAACACCCGGTTCTCCACGGTGTCCGGCAGCCCCCGGCGGGCGGCGGCCTGCCAGTCCATGAGCGGCCGGTGCATCCAGCGGTTGTCGTCCGCGAGCGCAGGGTCCTCCTGGTAGCTCCGGTCGTTGCGCAGCGCCAGCTCGTCTCCCATGTAGATCAGCGGGACTCCGCCGTAGGAGAACACCACGCTGTATGCCAGCACGAGCCGCCGGATCGCCTGCTCGACCAGCGCGCTATCCCCCAGCTCGATCGCCTGCTCAAGTCCGCAGAGAGAGGCTGCCGTCCCCGAGATCCGCGCGTCCCCCGTGGCGGCATTCTCCTGGAAGAGCTCACCACGAGCGAAGCTGCCCGCGAACCTCCCCGCGTAGAACTGGTTCAGGAAGTTCCGATGGCTCCAGCCGTCGACGCCGACGCCGGCCGCGTCGGTGTCGGATACGGCCCAGCCGATGTCGTCATGGCAGCGAGCGTATGTCACCCAGCTGGTGCGCGGGGGAGGCGACGGCATGGAGGCGAGCGCGTGGGTCATGAGTGCCACGTCGCGCGAGGCGAGGCTGCTCCAGAGCTGGACCATGAGCTGGTTGTGATAGGCGAGATCGCACTCCGTCCGCTCCCAGTCCCCGCCACCCAGGTAGCGGACGAGATGTTGATGCGGCACGATGGCCTCGGCCTTGAAGGCGACCGCGGGCGCCACGATGCGCACCAGGGCCCTGAAGCTCTGGAGGAGCAGGTGCACTTCCGGCTGGTTCTGGCAGTCGGTGCCGAGCCGCTTCCACATGAAGGGCACCGCGTCCAGCCGCAGGATCTCGACCCCCATGTTGGCCAGGTACAGCATGGTGTCGAGCATCTCCGCGAAGACGTCCGGGTTTGCGTAGTTCAGGTCCCACTGGTATTCGTTGAAGGTGGTCCAGACCCAGGCGTCCAGCTCCGGCACCCAGCTGAAGCTACCGGGTGCAAAGCTCGGAAAGACGTCGATGAGCGTTCGCTCGTAGGCATCGGGCAGCGACCGGTCCGGGAAAGTCAGGTAGAAGTCTCGGTAGTGGCCATCTCCGTCCAGGGCACGGCGCGCCCAGAGGTGCTCCCGGGCGGTGTGGTTGAGGACGACGTCGATGCAGATGCTGATGCCCCGGCCCCGCAGCTCTCGGGTGAGATGCTGGAGGTCGCCCATCGACCCGAGCTTGGGATCGACGGCGCGGTAGTCCATCACCGCGTAACCGCCGTCGTTGGGCGCCGGTCTGGGGTGCAGCAGCGGCATCAGGTGGAGGTGGGTGACCCTCAGCTCCTGCAGGTAGTCGAGGTGACGCTCCACTCCGGCCAGGGTCCCGGCGAACCTGTCCGCGTAGCACACGTAACCGACACTGGGCTCCCGCTGGAACCAGTCCGGGGCCATCTCCCGGCGGTGGTCCAGCTTGCGCAGGCCTTCCGGCCGCGCAGCAGCGGCATCCAGCATGATCCGGAAGAGGCTGCCCCAGAGCTGCTCCAGGTCGTGGTCGCGCCCGTACAGCTGGGAGAGCGCGCGCTGAGCATCGGGGAAGTGGTATTCCGTCCGGGCCAGGAAGGCCCAGGCCTCGCGAGGTTCGAGCGAGTTCGCGGCCTGAGCTTCCAGGGTCGAACCCAGGCTGCCCAGCTCCTCCAGGGACACGCCTAAACCTCCGTCGAGATCGACTGGTGTACCACGCCCGCGGTCAACCTCGTCCGGAGCCGGCCTCGCCGCCTACCGCGTGCTCAACGCCCGGAGGCCGCTGGCCGGCGGTGGCTGGGCAAGGCTTCTCCGCTCTCGCCCGGGCAGGCGGGCGCCCCTGGCTGTGCTGAGAGCGCGAGCAGAACGGCTGGCGTCTGGGCTGTGGTCTGACGCCAGCCTGATCCCACTCATCGCACCGTCTCCCCTCCCCTACCCCCGTTCTATCGTCCGAGGTAGTCCGGGCTGAGTGGAAGCGCTTTCCCTCTCCCCCGAGCCGTCATTGAATGTCAATGCGCCGGACTTTGTCAACCCCGCGCCGATCATCCAGGACACCGGCTACTCTTCACCCGGTTCCCAGCTGCACAGTGCCGGAATGGCGTCCGGAATCAGCTGGCGGCGCAGCTCCTTTTTGAGTTCGAACACGCCGTCCAGGGCTTCCTGGACAGTACCGCAGTCTGGAAAGCTGGTCCGCAACGGATCCGGCAGCTCGGCCAGCACATCCTGTATCGCCTTGGTGGCGGTCGCGTCGAGCCTGCGTCCCTGCGGATGACGCATGTTCAGTCGCTCGAGATAGTCGAGCAGCAGATCGGTGAGCTTGCGAAGTCGCCTGTACTGCCGCATCGACCTGGTAGGACCCTCGGTCTCCCACCAGAGGCGCACGATCTCGGAGTTGGCCCTATCCAGGTTCGAGGCCACGGCGCCCACACACAAAGCCACGCAAGACGGTGGCCAAGGCTCTTCTCCCTCCCAAACTGGAATCGGTTCCAGCAGACCTGTACGGCAGCCTAGCATCAGTGGCCAGCCGCGGTCAAGCAGTGCGGGTGTGTCTGCTCAGCGATTCAGGTGACACCTCCGCTGAAAGGCTCCACCAACCGGATACGCAGCGCCCGGTAGAGGGCCGGGGACGCCCGGAGCACGGCCAGCCGCGGGTCCGGCACGGCCAGGAAGCGGTCTGTGGCGAGAGCGAAGAGCGGAGCCAGGCGCCGGTCCTGGCGCAGCGTCTCGATCGCATGCCGGTCGCCTCCCAGCACCACCCACTCCAGCTCTGGGAGTCGGGGGAGCAGGACGGCGGCGGCGTTTTCAGCCGCGGCCTCCATGGCCCGGGCGGCCTGCAGCTCGCGCCGGCGGGCGAACCGGTGCTGCGAGCGGCCGCCGGCCGCGCTGCGGCCGTGCACCGGCCGGCTCCCGACCTTGGATGCCAGCAACCGCTCGCCCTGGAACACGCCTGCCGCGTAGCCCCCCCTCCTGGCCAGCAGGACACCGACCAACCGGTCGCGCTCGAGGTGGGCCAGCAGCGTCCCCACCGCCAGCCCGGGGTGGGATCCGACCTCGGGCAAAGGCGGGAAGGGCGGCACGCACTCAGCAAGGACACCGTCCTGCGCCTCCACCAGCACGCGCGTGGGCTCGTACGCCGTCCTCAGGACCCGGTGCGTCCGGTCGAAGCCAGCCAGCCAGGTCTCCGCGCGGTCCGGCCGCACGTTGATCCAGCGACCGCCGCCCTCAGCTGGCCGAACCGGCGCCGGACGACCGTCGACGCCCACGCGCCCGATCTTGACGGATCGGCGTGCTCGTACCGGCGCCACCCGGAGGCGTCCGCCTGTCTGTCCGGTGCTCCGCCTCCCCCGGTTCAGGCCGAGATGGTGAGCGTGTGGTGCCCGGCGTTGGTCGATACCGTCACCTCCGTCCCGCGGTTGGTCTCCACGACCTGATAGTCGTGCACCGGCCGGCCGTCCAGCACCACGGC
>JALYYF010000301.1 GCA_030946725.1 Candidatus Dormiibacterota bacterium | reverse complement strand
TCCAGCGCCTGGAGACGAGCTGCTCCCCTCGAGTTGCGCGGATCGACCTTGACGACTCGATAGAGGGCATGGCCGAGTCCATCCTGGCGACGGCCCCACAGCAGTTTGCGTTGGCGGGCCATTCGCTTGGCGGCATCGTCTGCCTGGAGATCATGCGGCGGGCTCCGCAGCGGGTCACGCGGCTGGCCCTGATGAACACCAGCGCCCGGCCAGCGACCGAGAGCCAGCTCGAGGAGTGGAGCGAGCTGGCGGAACTGCTCGATCGCGCCGACTTCGACCTGGTCACGGCCCGCCAGGCCGACAACGCGCTGGCTGCTGACAGGCGATCCGAGCCGGCGCTCCGAAAGCTCGTCGATGAGATGGGGCGCAGCGTCGGTGTGGCGGCCCTTCGGCGACAGCTGGCGGCCCAGCGAGACCGGCCGGACAGCCGCCCCGCCCTGCCCGGAGTCTCCTGTCCAACGGTTGTCATAGCCGGCGCAGACGACGCGGTGTCGCCCGTCGCTCTGCAGGAGGAGATCGCGGGTTCGGTCCCCGGGGCGCGCCTTGTCGTCGTCGCAGGATGTGGCCACATGTCGCCTATCGAACAACCGGAGCGTGTGGCCGACTGTCTGAGGTCCTGGCTCGGCCCGGATGCGAGCGAGGCTCGGGAAGCCTCAACAGAGTCGCTGGGAGCACCAGGCAGGCATGGATAAACCTCGACGAGCACGGGAACTGGGGGCATTGTCAGTGAATTCGACTGGTAGTCGCGATGGCCGTGTTCTGACGACTCATGTTGGGAGCCTGCCCCGACCGGCTGCTGTCGTCGAGCTGCTGCAGAGTCAGGATGCGGGCGGGGCCATCGAAGGAGCGGCGCCGATCCGCGACGCCGTCGCCGAGATCGTCGCCCGGCAGGCGGAGGTCGGCATCGACATCGTCAGCGATGGCGAGATGAGCAAGATCAGCTACGCCACCTACGTTCGCCATCGCCTCACCGGCTTCGAGCTGGGCGAGGTGCCGCGCGCCGTGCCCGCGGACCTGGACGCCTATCCTGACTACCGCGACCAGATCGCCAGTCGTGGTGAGACGCCCAGGTATCGAAGGCCGATTTGCTGGGGGCCCATCGAACTGCGCGATTCGGAGCCGGTGAGAGCAGACATCCGGAACCTCCGTGACGCTGTGAGCTCGGTTCGGGTCACCGGCGGCTTCCTGACGGCAGCCTCACCAGGGGTGGTCGCCGTATTCCAGCCCAACGAGTACTACCCGAGTCAGCGGGACTACCTCTATGCGCTCGCGGACGCCATGAAGGGTGAATACGAGGAGATCGTCGACTCCGGCTTGATTCTCCAGGTCGATTGTCCGGATCTCGCGATGGGGAGACACATACGCTACCGCGACGACAGCGACGCGGCGTTCCTGAAGCACGCCGCGGAGCAGGTCGAGGTGCTGAATCATGCCCTCGCCAACGTGCCGCCGGAGCGCGTCCGCATGCACGTCTGTTGGGGCAACTACGAAGGACCGCACACCCACGACATCGCCCTCGGCCGGATCCTTCCGATCGTCCTCTCCGCCCGCCCTTCAATGATCTCGTTCGAGGCGGCAAACCCCCGTCATGCCCACGAATGGGAGGCCTGGCAGGAGGCGGATGTGCCCGAGGACAAGGTCCTGATTCCTGGTGTCATCGACACGTGCACGAATTACGTGGAGCATCCGCGCCTGGTCGCACAGCGAATCCTCCGCTTCGTCGAGATGTTCGGCGAGAGCAGGGTCATAGCCGGCACCGATTGCGGTTTCAGCACCTTCGCGGGTTTCGGACGTGTACACCCTGACATCTGCTGGGCAAAGCTCGGAGCCCTGGTCGAAGGAGCGCGGATCGCTTCCCGACAATCGCGGTGACGATCGAATGGGGGCAATGACCAAGGAGGGGAAATGGCTAGTTATCTGAAGGAGCCGGCCAGCCGAGGGCGTGACGGGACAGTCGATGCCTCGGTGGCCTCCACGGTGTCCGACATACTCGCCGATGTCGGGGCTCGGGGCGACCAGGCGGTGCGCGAGCTCTCACAGCGCTTCGACGGCTGGGAGCCGGAGACGTTCCGGCTGTCCGCCGCGGAGATCGACCGCATCGTCGAGAGCTTGCCCAAACAGGTCCTCGACGACATCGCCTTTGCGCAGAAGCAGGTGAGGCGCTTCGCCGAAATCCAGCGGGAGGCGCTGCGGGACGTGGAGGTGGAGACACTGCCCGGAGTTCGTCTCGGCCATCGGAACCTACCGGTGGGTAGCGTCGGCTGTTACGTACCCGGCGGACGCTATGCCATGGTCGCCTCCGCACACATGACCGTGCTGACGGCCAAAGTGGCCGGCGTGTCGCGCATCGTCGCCTGCACGCCCCCGATGCAGGGTCGCCCTCCGGCAGCCACCGTTGCGGCGATGGCCATGGCGGGAGCCGACGAGATCTACGTCGTCGGTGGCGTGCAGGCGGTGGCTGCCATGGCCCTGGGCACGGAGACAATCGAGGCGGTTGACATGCTGGTTGGACCCGGCAACGCCTTCGTCGCCGAGGCCAAGCGCCAGCTCTTCGGCCGGGTGGGCATCGACCTCCTCGCTGGTCCCA
>JALYYF010000294.1 GCA_030946725.1 Candidatus Dormiibacterota bacterium | reverse complement strand
GGGCCGTGGCCGCTGAAGACCAGGAGGTCGTCCGGCTGGCTCAGCAGCTCCCGCCGGATGCCTTCCAGGAGCGCCCGGCCGTCGCTGTTCGAAAAGTCGGAGCGACCGATGGAGCCGGCGAAGAGCGCATCGCCGGTGAACAGCGCGTTCCCGATCTTCAGGGTCACGCCGCCCGGGCTGTGGCCGGGCGTGTGGAGGACCTCGAACTCGAGGGAACCGGCACGGTAGACCTGGCCGGGCTCCAGTAGCTCGACGTTGTCGAAGGCCGGCAGCGAGGCCGCGCCGAACTCTCGGCGGAGCGCGGCCCCGCTGGCCACGACCTCGCGCTCGGCGCCGTGCACGGCGATGGGAACGTCGTCTCCGACCTCCCTGCGAAGGACCTCGAGTCCGGCCACGTGGTCGATGTCCGTGTGCGTCAGGAGTATGGCCCGCACTCTGGAGCCGCGGCTGCGGACCAGATCGACCATCAGCTCCGGCTCCAGGTTGGCGTCCACCACGACCGCGTCACGCGTCGACTCGTCCTCCACGAGGTAGGAGTTGGTGCCGAACTGGCGGTCGGCCGTCGACTCGATGTGGACCGCGCGCTCCCCCGCCATCGGCGGCCTACTGGTGGCCGTCTTCGGAAGGCGCCATCCGGGTGTGCGCTGCCTCCCTGGCGACGGTGTGCACGTCGCGCACCTGCTCCAGCTTTTCGAGCAGGCGGGAGAGCTGGGAGAGGGAGTCGATCTCGACTGTGGTCGAGACCACGGCCGTCTTGTCGTCGTAGACGTGGACGGAGGCGGCCGACATGTTTATGCGCTGCTCGGCCACCACGGTCGCTATGTCCCGGAGCAGGCCGGTGCGATCCCAGGCCTCGATCTTGATCGTCACCGGATAGAGGTGGGAGGCCTCGACGTCCCAGTCCACCGGGACCAGCCGCGCGGCGTCCGGCGTGTTGACGGCGTTGATGCAATCGGTGCGGTGGACGGTGACGCCGCGGCCCCGGGTGGTGAAGCCCGTAATTGCGTCTCCGGGGACCGGCTGGCAGCAGGTCGCCATGCGGGTGAGGATCCCTCGCTCGCCTCGAACCAGCACGCGCGGCGTGGGCTGGACCTGGGGTATCAGCGGGATGGAGCGCAGCTCGTCGCCCTCGTCACCCCTGGTCAGGGCCATCCGCATGACCACCGAGTGCGGCGAGACGTCTCCGTACCCGATGGCGGCCAGGAAGTCCTCCCCGTTCTGGTACTTGTACTGGGAGGCCATCTCCTCGAGCTTGCCGTCGGGGAGCTGGGCCATGGTCAGCCGATGGAGGCGGTGGAGCTCCTTTTCCAACAGGTCGCGCCCCTTGGAGACGTTCTCTTCACGGCGCTGGCTCTTGAACCACTTTCGGATCCGCTCTCGGGCCGAAGCGCTCTTGACGAAGTTGAGCCAGTCCCGGCTGGGGCCGTGTGGCGTCTTGGCGGTCAGGATCTCGATGATCTCGCCGTTCTTGAGCTCGTAGTCCAGCGGGACCATGCGGCCGTTCACCTTGGCGCCGACGCAGCGGTGGCCCACCTCGGTGTGGATTCGATAGGCGAAGTCGACCGGCGTCGAGCCGGCCGGCAGGTTCAGGACGTCGCCCTTCGGCGAGAAGACGAAGACCTCGTCCTGGAAGATGTCGATCCGCACGGCGTCCACGAAGGACTCGGCGTCGACCACCTCCTTCTGCCACTCCATGAGCAGCCGCAGCCAGGAGAGCTTCTGGTCGAAGTGCGGGTCCCTCTCGGCTTCCTTGTAGGTCCAGTGGGCCGCAACGCCGAAATCGGCGACCTGGTGCATCTCGTCGGTCCGGATCTGGATCTCGATGGGCTCCCCGGCGTGGGAGAGGACGGTGGTGTGCAGTGACTGATAGCCGTTGGACTTGGGCATCGCCACGTAGTCCTTGAAACGGCCCGGCAGCGGCTTCCAGAGCGAGTGGACGACTCCCAGCACGCCGTAGCAGTCCTTGACCGATTCGACCAGCACGCGCATCGCCAGCAGGTCGTAGATCTGGCTGAAATCGCGGTTGTCGCGGGTCATCTTCTGCCAGATCGAGTAGATGTGCTTGGGGCGCCCCGAGATCTCAGCGTGGATGTCGATCTTCTCCAGCTCCCGACCGAGCACCTCGCCCAGGTCGTGAACCAGGCGCTCGCGGTCGCGGCGCTTGCGGTTCACCCGAGCCACGATGTCGTGGTAGTTCTCAGGCTTGAGTGTCCGGAAGGCGAGGTCTTCCAGTTCCCACTTGATCTGCCCGATCCCGAGCCGGTGGGCCAGCGGGGCGTAGATGTCCTGGGTCTCGCGAGCTATGCGGCGACGCTTCGGCTCCGGCAGGGCATCGATCGTCCGCATGTTGTGGAGTCGATCGGCCAGCTTGATGAGGACGACGCGGACGTCGTCGGCCATGGCCAGCAGCATCTTGCGGATGTTCTCGGCGTGGAGCTGCTGGTCTGAGCGGAAGGAGATCCGGCTCAGCTTGGTCACGCCCTCGACCAGCTGCGCGACCTCGGCGCCGAACTCGACCTCGACCTGTTCGAGGGTCAGCTGAGTGTCCTCTACGGTGTCGTGCAGCAGCGCCGCGGCGAGCGTCGTGGCATCCAGGTGAAGATCCGCCAGGATGGCCGCCACCTGGAGGGGGTGGTCGACGTAGTCCTCGCCCGAGAGCCGGCGCTGACCGTCATGCGCGTGATATGCGCGCTCATAGGCGCGCTGCACCAGCTCCCTGTCCGGGGGAGCCAGGTGCTGGGCGAGGCGGAGAAGCTCTGAAACCGTCACTGGCCTGGGGGTGTCGACTGTTCTTACCAGAAATGAGGGGCGCCATCGCGTTCCCCGGTCGCTTCGCCCGATTGTGCGACCGCGTCCGCCCCACTCGCTCCAGCGATTGCCGCGGGGCAGTTCGAACACGCTAGGCACTGACGGCCGCAGGCTGCCAAGGAGCAGCCGCGCTGCGACCCATCTCGTTATCAGCACCAGTTTCCCAAGCGCTCAACGCAGCCCGATCCCTCCAGGTTTCCTATTTATAAGCCCGAACTGCCGTTCGGCTACAAATCTTCCTTTAGGCAAACACAAGAAGGCGCCACATGAAAGGCCCGGTTCATCCGGGCCGTATGAGTCCCTTCCCCGAAACCAACCCGTCACTCCCGCGAGGAGGGCGGGGCCGTGGGGGGAACCTGGGTTTCCCCCGCGCCGTCAGTAAGCCCTGGCGAACAGGGCTCGGCGCTTTGCGGGGCGGTCGCAGACCAGGCACGTGCCGGAGACGTCGGCATCCGGGTCGACGACGCGGATGGTGGCGCCGCCGGTTTCTTCTTTGACGCGGGCTTCGCAATCCGGTGATTCGCACCAGGACGCCCAGTAGAAGCCGTTGGCGTCCTTCAAGCGGGCCACCAGCTCCTCGAGAGTCGCGACCTCGCCGGTGTGCTCATTCCGGAACGTCAGCGCTCGCTGGTAGAGGGCCTGCTGGAAGGCGTCGAGCTCCGCCCCGAGGCGCTCGCGAAGCTCGTTCGCCCGCACCGGGGTCTTCTGTCGCGAGAGCCGGTCGACCAGCGTCACCTGCCGGTGGTCCACGTCGCGCGGCCCCACCTCCAGTCTCAGCGGCACTCCCTTCAGCTCCCAGCGGTTGAACTTCTCACCGGGCCGGCCCTCGCTCCAGTCAACGTGCAGTCGCACGCCGGTCGCCTCGATCTCGCGGCGCCACGGCTCCACGAAGGCCTCGACGCGCTCCCGGTCCTGCTGGTTGCGGAAGATCGGTACGACCACGACCTGTATCGGAGCCACGCGTGGCGGCAGCACCAGGCCGGAGTCGTCGCCGTGAGCCATGATCAGGCTGCCGATCAGTCGTGTTGAGATTCCCCACGAGGTCGAGTAGCAGAGCTCGCGCTGGTTGTCCTGGTTCGAGAAGGAGATGTCGTAGGCGCGGCTGAAGTTCTGTCCGAAGTAGTGGGAGGTGCCGGCCTGGAGCGCGAGTCCGTCGCGCATCATGGCCTCGATGCTCTTGGAGTATTCCGCCCCGGCGAACGTCTCAGCGCGGCTCTTGAGGCCGCTGAAGACCGGGATGGCGAGCCATTCCTCGGCCAGGTCCCGGTAGTAGCCGAGGATCAGGTCGACCTCGGACTGCGCCTCCTGAGCGGTCGCGTGGAAGGTGTGGCCCTCCTGCCAGAGGAACTCGGCCGTGCGCAGGAAGAGGCGGGTGCGCATCTCCCAGCGCACGACGTTGCACCACTGGTTGGTGAGCTTCGGGAGATCGCGATGAGACTGGATGTAGCGGCGGATCAGGGTGCCGATGATGGTCTCGCTGGTCGGGCGGATGGCGAGCCTCTGGTCCAGCTTGCCGTGACTCCCGGCCTCGGTGACCCAGGCCACCTCGGGCGTGAAGCCCTCGACGTGCTCGGCCTCCTTCATCAGCAGCTCCTCCGGGATGAGGAGCGGGAAGTACCAGTTCTCGTGGCCGCTGGACTTGATCATGTCGTCGAAGACGCGCTGGATCCGCTCCCAGATCGCGTAGCCGTACGGCCGGATGACCATGCATCCCCGCACGGGCGTGTAGTCGGCGAGCTCGGCTTTGCGCACGACGTCGGTGTACCAGCGGTCGAAGTCGTCCGACATCCGCGTGATGTCTTTCACGTAGTCAAGAGTCTCGGTCATTGACGGATCTCCCTAGGCATGGATTGACGGTGGGACATGGAACGCCCGCGCAGCGATCGGCGCCGGCTACCTAGGGCGCGGAGTGGCCGGTAGCAGTCTCCGGGAAGCGGCGGCCACAGTCATCGTGCGAAGGATTATGCCCTCTCGGGTGACGGATCCGTCAAACAGGCGCGACCGCGGCGCCCATCTCGGCGGCCACCTCGTCGATCTCCCTCAGAAGGACCGGCAGCAGCTCTTCCTGGGGGACCGTCCTGTGGTGCTTCCCCTTCTTGAAGATCACTCCCTTGCCGCGCCCGCCGGTCACACCGATGTCCGCGTGCCTCGCCTCGGCCGGTCCGTTGACCACGCAGCCCATGACCGCGACCGTGATCGGCACCTTCATCCTGGCGATGTACTCCTCCACGGCCCGGACCGTGGGCACCATGTCGTACTCCAGCCGGCCACACGTGGGGCAGGCGATCAGGCTCGCCGACTCGTTGCGGAAGTCCAGCGCCTTCAGGACTTCGTAGCCGACGCGGATCTCCTCAGTGGGGTCGTCGGTGGCGAGCGAGACCCTGATGGTGTCGCCGATTCCCTCCCCGAGCAGGATTCCGAGGCCGACCGCGCTCCGGATGCTGCCGGCCTGGACCGGGCCTGATTCCGTAACCCCGAGGTGGATCGGATACGGCCGAGCCTCCGCGAAGAGCCGGTTGGCCATCACGTTGGTCCAGACGTCGGTGGCCTTCAGGCTGACCTTGACGTGCCCTGGGCCGTAGTCCAGGTCCTCCAGGATCTTGCAGTGTCCGAGCGCGACCTCGACCATGCGCTCGGCCGTCCGCGTCCGGTCGTCGCGGTCGATCGCGTGCGCCTCGCGCAGGTTGCGGTGCACCTCCTCCGGCAGGGAGCCTGCGTTGACACCGATGCGGAAGGGGATGTCGCGCTCCTTGGCGGCTCTGACCACCCTCTCGACCTTGTCCCGATCCGGGATGTTGCCCGGGTTCAGGCGGAGGCCATGCACGCCGGCCTCGATCGCCATCAGCGCAAGCCGGTGGTCGTAGTGGATGTCGGCGATGATCGGCAGCGGCGAGCGGGGCACGATCTCGCGCAGGGCCTCGGCGGCGTGGTGGTCCGGGACCGCCGGCCGTACGATCTCGCACCCGGCCTCCTTCAGGGCCGCGATCTGCTCGAGCGTCGCGTGGACGTCTCGGGTGTCGGTCTTGGTCATCGTCTGGACGGCGATGGGGGCGGCGCCACCCACCACGACCTCGCCGACCCGGACTGGAATGGAGCGTCGGCGTTTTGTCGATGCCTGGTTCGCGCTCATCTCTCTCTTATTGCTATCGGTCGGCGCGCTACCTGATTCCTGGGAACTGGCCGGTTGCGATCCTCTGAACATCGAAGAAGGCGATCAAAGCCATCAGAGCCAGCAGGGCGACCAGGCCGGCGCGCTGGACCGCCCCCTCCCTCTCGCGGTCGAAGGGCCTCCCACGAATCTTCTCCAGCACGACGACGAGCATGCGCCCGCCGTCCAGAGCAGGCAGCGGCAGCAGGTTGGTGAGGCCCAGAGCCATGGACAAGAAGGCGGCCAGCGTGAGCCAGGAGTCGATTCCCTGGGCTGCCGCCTCGTAGGTGAAGTACCCGAATCCGATCGCCCCAGTGGCGCCCTGCTGCCCGAAGAAACCGCCGGGGATCTGGCCGGTCACGAGCTGATACATGCTCTGGCCCAGCACCTTGGTGGCGACGAAAGGAAATATGGCGCCCGTCTCCACCGCGTTGGCCGGCGTGAATATGGGCGCGGTGTTGATCCCGATCAGGTAGCGCTTCTCCTGATCGTTGTACCTCGGTGTCACCACGATGGTGCCGGTCGACCCGTTCGTGTGCTTCACGGCGAGCCGCAGCGGCTGGCCCGGCTTCGCGGCCTCGGCGTTGACGATGTCGTCGGGCCTGGCCAGGGTGCGGCCGTCCACGCTGAGGATCCTGTCGCCGGGCCGCATGCCCTGGCTGTAGGCCGGGCCGTCCCTGAGGATTCCCATCACCTTCCCCGGCTCGTTGTTCAGCTGGGTCAGGCCGACCGTGGTCCAGAGCAGGCCGGCCATCAGGAAGTTGACAAGGGGACCTGCGAAGAGGATGAGCAGACGCTGGTATGCCGGCTTGGAGTGGAAGCCCTGGGGGGCCTCGTAGTCGCCCGGCTCCATCCCCGCCAGCTGTACGAAGCCGCCGAACGGTATGGCACGGAGGGCGTAGACGGTTCCCGAGCGCGTGAAGGACAGGAGCTTGGTGCCCATGCCCAGCGAGAACTGGTGCACGCCCACCTTGAAGAGCTTGGCAAAGGCAAAATGGCCGAATTCGTGAGGACCGACCAGAACCAGGAACATCCCCAGGATGGCGATGACTCCGATCAGCAACTGCAGGATGTTCACGCCCTGACCTTACCCACCCAGGACTCGACGTAGTCGCGCCCGAACTGGTCTGCGGCCATCACTTCCTCCAGTGAGCCGCCACCGCCGGGAAAGGCCGTCAGCGCCGACTCGACCGCGCCGACGATGCCGGAGAAGGGGATCTCGCCATCCAGGAAGGCCGCCACCGCACGCTCGTTGGCCGCGTTCAGCACCGCCGGAAAGGCGCCTCCCCGAGCGGCCGCTTCGCGGGCCAGCCGCACGCTGGCGAAGCGATCGGTGTCGAGGGGATGCAGCTCCAGGCTGCCGAGATCCTGGAAGCGGGTCGCAGGCGCCACCCCGGGCAGCCGCTCCGGGTAGGACAGCGCCAGCGCGATGGGCAGCCGCATGTCCGGGTTGCTGAGCTGCGCCTTGGCGGACCCGTCGACGAACTCCACCAGCGAATGGATGACGCTCTGGGGATGCACCACGATCTCTATACGCTCCAGCGGTACCCCGAAGAGATGGTGGCCCTCGATCAACTCGAGCCCCTTGTTCATCAGGGTCGCGGAGTCTACGGTGATCTTGGGACCCATCGACCAGCGGGGGTGATTCAGCGCCTGCTCGACCGTGACCCGGCTCAGGTCCAGTTCCGGCCGGGCCCAGAAGGGGCCGCCGCTGGCCGTGAGCAGCAGTCGCGAGACGCTGCCCCGGCTCTCGCCCCACAGGCACTGCCAGATCGCGGAGTGCTCCGAATCCACGGGCCGTATGGAGTCATGGTCGCGGGCGGTGCGCATCACCAGCTCACCGGCCATGACAAGGACCTCCTTGGTTGCCAGCGCGACCGTCTTGTGTGCCGCCAGCGCCGCCAGCGTGGCCGAGAGGACGCCTGCTCCCGGTATCGCAACCAGCACCAGATCACAGTCGGGGTGCGTGACCATCTCCTCGATTCGAGCGGCGCGGTCGGGGTCGTCGCCCTGTATGACGTACGGGACCGTTCGCCCGGGCGACCGCCGCCCGCTGACCAGGCCGAAGACCTCGAAGCGCTCCGGGAAGCGGTCGATCACGTCCAGCGCCTGCTGCCCCACCGACCCGGTGGCGCCCAGGATCGCGATCCGCTGGCGGTGGGCGGCCCTGCCGTCAGATCTGTTCATCGCGGCTCACAGCAGGTGCAGGTAGTAGGCGCACAGGTAGACCACGATCGGCGGGAAGAGCAGCGAGTCGAGTCGGTCGAGGACGCCCCCGTGCCCTGGAATCAGGTGCGAGGAGTCCTTGACGCCCGCCAGGCGCTTCATCTGGGACTCCACCAGGTCGCCCACCTCGGCGCTCACGCCCACCAGCAAGCCGAAGATTGCGGCCTGCCAGGGCTTGAGCCCAAGGAAGAGGACGCCGCCCACCAGCATCACCGGCACGCAGAGCACGATCCCGCCCAGCGCCCCCTCCACCGTCTTCTTGGGGCTGATCGCTGCAAAGAAGGGATGCCGGCCCAGGCGCTGCCCGACCAGCAATGCCGCGGCGTCGCTCGCCACAGCGGTCAGGATGGTCAGCAGCAGCCAGGTCAGGCCGCGGCCGGGAGTCGCCCGCGTGTAGAGCAGCAGGTAGTAGTTCATGGGCAGCCCGAGATAGATGGCCCCGGCCAGGCCCATCGCCCATCGGCCGAGCCCCTCCCGGCGGCCGGGCAGGAAGAGGAAGACTGTCAGGCCGATGATCAGCGCCAGCGCCAGGACCAGCTGCAGCGGAACCGCCAGCAGCACCGTGCCGCTGAAGGCCAGGTAGAAGGCAAGCGGAAACAGCAGCCAGCTGGGCGCCCGGAAGCCCATGCCCTCCGACAGCCGCCGGAACTCCCACAACGCCAGCCCCATGAGCGCCGCGACGATGATCCAGATGCCCCAGAGCCCGAGCAGGATCAGACCCACGACAGCCAGCAGCAGCAGCACGCCGCTCACGACCCGCACCATCAGCGGACCCAGCCTGACACCGGTGCGGGGCGCCGCGTGGGCGGTCACGAGCTCAGCTCCAGCGGCTCGGCCGGTTCCGGCCGCCCCCCGAACCGCCGCACTCGCCCCTGATAGTCGGAGATCGCCCGCTCCAGGTCTGGTACGTCGAAGTCGGGCCAGAGAGTGTCGGTGATGAAGATCTCGGCGTAGGTGGCCCTCCAGAGCATGAAGTTGCTCATACGGCTCTCTCCGGCAGTACGGATGATGAGGTCCACGTCGGGCAGCTGCGGTTGGTAGAGGCGCGCGGCGAGGGCCTTCTCGTCGATCTCCGCCGCGCTCACTCCGGATTCGATCAGGGACCGGACGGCGTCCACCAGCTCCGCGCGGCCGCCGTAGTTCAGGCAGACGTTCAGCGTCCCATTCGGGTTCTGGGCCGTCTTCCTCTCGGCGTCGTCGATGCGCTCGCGCATCCGCGGTGAGAGCTCGCCCCGGCGGCCGCTGACCACGATCCTGATGCCGCGCGAGTGGATCTCGTCGAACTCCCTCTCGAGCGTCTCGTGGAAGAGCCGCATCAGCGCCCGGACCTCGGCACGGGGGCGGGTCCAGTTCTCGGTCGAGAAGGCGTACACGCTGAGAACCTCGATGCCCAGATCCTCACAGCCATACATGACACGCTTGATGGCCCGGACCCCGGCCCTGTGGCCGAAGCTGTGGGGGCGGTTGCGCCCCTTCGCCCAGCGGCCGTTTCCGTCCATGATGATCCCCACGTGGCGGGGGACGCGGACGCTGGCGTGCACCGTTGTTGTCCTACGGTGGAGGCCGGCTAGACCTCCATCACCTCCGCTTCTTTGCGGTTGGAGATCGATTCGATGCGGCCGACGTACGCGTCGGTGATCTTCTGCAGGCGCTCACCGGCGCGCTTGGCCTGGTCCTCCGGGATCTCGCCCGCGCGCTCACGCTGCTGGATTCGGTGCAGCTCGTCGCGGCGGATGTTCCGAACGGCCACCCGCGCATCCTCGCCTCGCTGCTTGACCATTCGCACGTACTCGCGGCGTCGCTCTTCGGTCAGCGGCGGGATCGGCACCCGGATCACCTGCCCGTCGTTCGCCGGGTTCAGGCCAATCCCGGAGTCGCGGATCGCCTTTTCGACCGCGCCGATCTGCCCGCGATCGTAGACCTGAACGACCAGCAGCCTCGCCTCCGGGGCACTGACCTGGGCCAGCTGGTTGAGGGGCGTCGGGGTGCCGTAGTAGGGAACCACCACGCGGTCGATCAGGGCCGGGTTCGCGCGGCCGGTGCGGATGGTCGCCAGCTCTTGTTCCAGGTGGTCGACCGATTTCGTCATTTTCGACTCGGCCTCCTGGAGGATGGTATCGATCACCGTGCCGTCACCTCGCCGTTTTTGCGCTGACCAGGGTGCCGATCTCCTCGCCGAGGATCACGCGCTCCAGGTTGCCGTCCTTCAAGAGGTCGAAGACCACGATCGGTACGTCATTGTCCATGCACAGGGTCAGGGCCGTGTTGTCCATGACTTCGATGCCCCGGTTGAGCACCTCCATGTAGTCGAGCCGCGCCAGCTTCGTGGCGGCGGGGTCGAGGATGGGGTCGGCGGTGTAGATGCCGTCCACCTTGGTCGCCTTCATCACGACGTCGGCCTCCAGCTCGACGGCCCGCAAGGCCGCCGTGGTGTCGGTCGTGAAGTAAGGATTGCCGCTGCCGCCGGCCAGGACCACGACCCTTCCCTTCTCCAGGTGGCGCACCGCCCGGCGCCGGATGTAGGGCTCGGCGACCTGGTGCATCTGTATGGCGGTCATCGTGCGCGCCGGCATCCCGACCAGCTCCAGGCCCTCCTGCAGGGCGAGGGCGTTGATCACGGTGCCCAGCATGCCCATGTAGTCGCCGGTGGTGCGGTCGAAACCGCGCTCAGCGGCGGCTTGGCCCCGGAAGATGTTGCCGCCGCCCACGACCAGGGCTATCTGCACACCCATCTCGTGAACCAGCTTGATCTGCTTGGCGATCCGCCGGATGACGTCGAAGTCGATCCCGTAGTCGCGCTGGCCGCCCAGAGCTTCGCCGCTCAGCTTGAGGAGGACGCGGCTGTAGCGGGGGCCGGACGCCACCCCGAGTTGGGGAGCGGCGGATTCGTGACGTGTCTTTTCCAAAGGCGCTGGCTAGCCCTCCTTGACGCTGAACCGGCTGAAGCGGCGCACCACGATGTTCTCCTGGAGCTTGGCGACCGCCTCGCCGACGACGTCCCTGACAGGCACCTTGGGATCCCGGACGTAGGGCTGCTCGAGCAGGCAGACCTCCTTCAAGAAGGCCTCCAGCTGCCCATCCACGATCTTCTCGATAGCCTGTGCCGGCTTCCCGTCCTGTTCGGCGCGGCGGCGGTAGAGAGACCTTTCCTCCTCCACCACGTCTGGTGGCACGTCCTCCCGGCTGACATAGCGCGGCCCCGAAGCGGCGACCTGGATGGCGAGCTCCCTGGCAAGCCTCCGGAAATCCTCGCCCTTCGCGACGAAGTCGGTCTCACAGTCGACCTCGACCATCGCGCCCACCTGGGGCGGGTAGTCCTCGCTGGTCCGATGGAGATAGGCCTCGACGACGCCGTTGTTGGTCTCCCTGGTGGCGCGCTTGGCCGCCTTGGCCAGGCCGCGCTCGCGGAGCACGGTGACGGCCTTGTCGACGTCACCGTCGGTCTCCTCGAGGGCCTTCCGGCAGTCCATCATGCCGGCCCCGGTCATGTCTCGGAGCCGGCGCATCTTGTCGACTGGTATCTCGGCCAAGGTCAGCGGCCCTCCGCTTCCAGGGCGCGTCCCAGGAACTCGTCCTCGGACACGTTCGGCAGGTAGTCTTCCTCGTCCTCCAGGTACTCCTCGAGGAGGTCGTACCGCGGGGTCTCGAGGAACTCCCGCTCCTCCATGGCCGGCAGCTGCTCGCCGCGCTCCATGGCGACCTGCCGGCCCTCGAGACAGGCGTCCGCCATCTTGCCGGTCAGCAGCTTGACGGCCCGGATGGCGTCGTCGTTGCCGGGGATGACGTACTGGATCAGGTCGGGGTCGCAGTTGGAGTCCGTTATCGCGACGACCGGGATCTTGAGCCGGTTGGCCTCGGTGACCGCGATGTGCTCCTTGCGGGGGTCGACCACGTAGACGGCGCCGGGCAGCCGCTTCATGTCGGCGATGCCGTCGAAGTGGTACATGAGCCGGTCGAGCTCGTCCTGAAGCTTCTTGGCCTCCTTCTTCGGGAGCAGCTCGAGCTGGCCCACCTGCTGCATCTTGCGCAGCTCCTGGAGCCGCTCGATGCGCTTCTTGACGGTCGAGAAGTTGGTGAGCATCCCACCCATCCAGCGCCGGTTCACGAAGAACATGCCGCAGCGGGCGGCCTCGGTCTGGATCGTCTCCTGCGCCTGCTTCTTGGTGCCCACGAAGAGCACGGGTCGGCCCTGCGCGGCCACGCCCTTGACGAAGTCGAGAGCCTCGTCGAGCAGCTTGACCGTCTTCTGCAGGTCGATGATGTGGATGCCGTTGCGCGCCGTGAATATGTACGGACGCATCTTGGGGTTCCAGCGACTGGTCTGATGGCCGAAGTGAACTCCGGCTTCCAGCAGCTGCTTCAAGGTCACCTGCGCCACGTTGTCAAATACCTCCCTGTTGATCCTCCGCCCGCTCACCGGCGGCCGTGGAGGGGCCGCGCACAGGGTTGATCCGGGCGTGCGTACTCAGCCGGCTGGGATGCCATGGCTGGCTTGGAAGATTGTACCCACTCCCAGGCGGCCCCAACCGCCAGGGCGCCGTCAGACCTGGGCCTTCTGCCGTCCGCCCGTCCGCTGCGGGCCCTTGCAGCGCGGGTAGTCGCTGCAGGACTTGAAGGGGCCATACCGGCCCCGGCGCTCGACCATGGGCTTGCCACAGACCGGGCAGGCCTCGTCCAGGGTCCTGGGCTCGGCCTTCGGCTTCCCGTCCTTGGCCTTGTTGGCGCGGTAGCGGCACTCGGGGTACCTGCTGCAGGAGAGGAAGGGACCGTACCGGCCCGTGCGCTCCATCAGCTCGCCCTGCCCGCACTCGGGGCAGGCCTGGCCCGTCGGGGTTGCCGACGACTGCGAGGCATCCTTGCGGATGTACTTGCATTCCGGGTAGCCGGAGCAGCCGACGAACTCGCCGTAGCGTCCCTTGCGCACCTGCAGGGGGCGGCCGCACTCGGGGCAGGCCTCCTCCAGGAGCTTCGGCTCGACCTGCTCTCCGCTCGGCAGGATGGCCTGCCGGTAGCGGCACTGCGGGTAGCGGGAGCATCCCTTGAACGGGCCGTAGCGGCTGGCCTTGAGCACCAGCTGGCCCTCGTGACACTCGGGGCACTCCTCACCGGTCTCGGCCGGCATCGCCTCGGCGGCGGCGCTGAGCATCCGTTCCAGAGGGTGATAGAAGTCCCCGACCACCGGCACCCACTCGACGCGACCCTGCTCGACCTCGTCCAGCCGCGACTCCATGGCCGCGGTGTACCTGTCGTCGACTATGTCGTTGAAGTGGTCGACCATGATCCGGTTGACCGCCTCGCCGAGCGGCGTCGGGTGCAGCCGGCGTTCGCGCTGCTCGACGTAGTGGTGGTCCTGGATGGTGCCCACGATGCTGGCGTAGGTGGAGGGCCGGCCTATGCCGCGCTTCTCGAGCTCGTTGATCAGCGTGGCTTCCGAGTAGCGCGGAGGCGGCTGGGTGAAGTGCTGCTCCGGCTCCAGGCCGTGGAAGTCCAGGTCCAGGCCCTCGCGCAGCTCTGGCAGCCCCTGGTCGTCCTCTTTCTCGTCCCGTTCCCAGATCCGGTAGAAGCCGTCGAAGAGCAGTACCGAGCCGGTCGCCCTCAGACCGAAGGGGCCGCCCGCGATCTCCACGGTCGTGTTCGAGTAGCGAGCCGGCGCCATCCGGCTGGCCGTGAAGCGGCGCCAGATCAGCTCGTAGAGCCTGGCCTGGTCGTCGCTCAGGTAGCGGCGAACGTCTTCCGGACGGCGTGAGGGGTCGGTGGGGCGGATCGCCTCGTGAGCGTCCTGGGCGCCGGGCCGGGCCTTCTCCTGCCGGCGGGGACCCAGGTACTGGTCTCCGAGGCTCGATCCGATCCAGCCACGAGCCCGCTTGTCGGCCTCGTCGGAGACGCGGGTGGAGTCGGTGCGCATATAGGTGATGAGGCCTGTCGCGCCTTCGTCGCCCAGCTCGACGCCCTCGTAGAGGTCTTGAGCCAGGCGCATCGTCCTCTTGGGCGAGAAGCGGAGCCGGCTGGAGGCGTCCTGCTGAAGGGTTGAGGTTATGTAGGGGAAGGGCGCGTTCTTGGTTCGCTGCTTGCTCTCGATCGAGGTGACCCTGTAGCTGGCACCCTCCAGCTCCCTGATGGCCGCCTCGGCCTCGGCCTGGGTCCCGAGCTCGAGCTTGGCGTCGGGATCGGAGAGGCGGCGCGCCAGCCGGGCCTTGAAGCGCTGAGAGTCGCCGGGACGAGAGAGCAAAGCGTCCACGGTCCAGGACTCGACCGACTGGAAGGCGCGGATCTCCTCTTCGCGGTCGACGACCAGGCGCAGCGCGACGGATTGGACCCGCCCAGCGCCGATGCCCTTCTGCACCTTGCTCCAGAGGAAGGGGCTCAGCCGGTAGCCGACCAGCCGGTCGACGACGCGCCGAGCCTGCTGGGCGTTGACCAGCCGCATGTCGATGCCCCGCGGCTGGTCGAGTGCACGTCGCACGGCGTCACTGGTGATCTCGTGGAACTCGATGCGCTTGGGCTCGTGAAGGTTCAGCACCTCCGAGAGGTGCCACGCGATGGCCTCGCCCTCCCGGTCGGGGTCGGAGGCGAGGATCACGTCGTTCCGATTCTTGACCGCCTTCTTGAGCGCATTGATCGTCTCCTGGCGGTCGCCCACGACCCGATAGCTCGGCTGGAAGTCGTGGTCGACGTCGACCGCCAGCTCCCGCTCAGGAAGGTCGCGAACGTGCCCCATGGAAGCGCGCACGTCGAAGCGATCTCCGAGGAAGCGCTTCAGCGTCCTCGCCTTGGCGGGTGATTCGACGATGATGAGACCCTCAGCCACAGGGCATACCTACTAGGAGTCGCCGCGGCTTGTTCCGCGGCCGTGCACTTTAACGTACCCAGCGCCGTGACGAACGACTCGCCCTTCGAGCTCCAGCCTACTCAAGCGGGCGACCAGCTCGCCGAAGGGCAGCCCCAGCTTGCGGGAGAGCTCGCCTGGATCCTGCACCAGGGAATCATCCAGGTGCCGCAGGAGCGGATCGGAGCCTGCGGCCGATGCCAGGGCGATCCCCAGACGGCTGGGAACGCCGAGCGGATCGTCCAGCACCTCGCCCGGGCCGGAGAGCTCGGCGAGCACGTCGCGGGCGTTCTGGACCAGTGCCGCACCGTCCCGGAGCAGCTGGTGGCAGCCGACGCTGAGCGGCGAGAAAACGCTGCCCGGCACGGCCATCACCTGCTTGCCGAGATGGAGAGCGGCGTCGGCCGTGATCAGCGCTCCTGAGCCCTCCGCCGCTTCGACCACCACCACGACGTCCGAGATTGCGGCGATCGTCCAGTTGCGGCGCGGAAAGTGCTCCCGCCGGGGAGGCGTGCCCTCGGGGAACTGGCTGAGCAGCGCGCCACCACCGGCCAGCAGACGTCTCGCCAGGTCGGCGTTGGCGGCCGGGTACACGACGTCGACGCCGGACCCCAACACGGCCACAGTGCAGCCTCCGGCCATCAGAGCGCCCTCGTGGGCAGCGGCGTCGACACCGATCGCAAGACCGCTCACGACCACCACGCCGGCGCCGGCCAGGTCCGTGGCCAGGCGCTCCGCCACCGCCTCGCCGTAGGGGCTCGGGCGCCGGGCGCCCACGATGGCCGCCCGAGGGCCGGGTGGGGGCGGCCAGCGACCGCGGTGGCGGAGCTCAGCCGGCGCAGCGTCAGGCGGCCTGTTCGACAAGGCGGTATCCGATGGCCTCCATGACGTGCCGCTCCTCCACTTCGGCGACGTCATCGAGGTCGGCCAGGGTGCGGGCGACCCGCCAGGCGCGGTGGAAGGCCCGCGCGGAGAGTCCTGTCTCCCGCGCCCAGCGCTCCAGGCCCCGCCGAGCCGTGGCGCCGAGTGGCGCCCAGCGGCGCAGGTGCGCGTCGCGCAGCGCGGAGTTCAGCATTCCCTGACGCTCAGCCTGCCGGGAGCGCGCGCGCAGCGCACGGGCTCGCACCACGCTCGAGCTCTCGCCGCTGGATTCGCGACCGAGTGACTCCGGTGCGACCCGAGGCACGTGGACCTGGATGTCGATCCGGTCGAGCAGCGGTCCCGTGAGCCCTCTCAGGTAGGCGTCCACCGCCGGGGGGGAGCAGCGGCAGGGCCTTCCGCCGTCGCCCGCCCAGCCGCAGGGGCAGGGGTTGGTGGCGGCCACCAGCTGGAAACGGGCTGGGAAGGCGACCGACCCGCCGGAGCGCGTGATCACCACGCGGCCCTGCTCCAGCGGTTGCCGAAGGGCCTGGAGAGTCGCTCCGGCGAACTCAGCCAGCTCGTCCAGGAAGAGCACTCCGTTGCTCGCCCGGCTGACCTCTCCGGGCCGTCCATGACGGGAACCGCCGCCCACCAGGCCGGCGAGCGAGATGGAGTGGTGGGGAGACCGGAAGGGCCGCCTCCACTCCAGCGGGCCGGCGCCCGGCAGCTCGCCGAGCACGCTGCGGACCTGCGCCAGCTCCAGCGCCTCGTCGAGGTCCATGGGCGGGAGCAGGCCGGGCAGGCAGCGGGCGAGCATCGTCTTGCCAGCGCCCGGCGGACCCCACATCAAGAGGTGGTGGCCTCCCGCCGCGGCGATCTCGAGGGCTCGACGGGCCCCCTCCTGCCCGTGAACCTCCGCGAGGTCGAGCTCGGGGGGCGCCGGCTGAGGCTCTGGCAGCGACCCCGAATAGCAGTCCAGGGGCGCCTCCCCGGTGAGGTGGCCGATGACCGAGCCGAGGTTGGGCGCGGGGCGCACCCGAAGCCCGCCCGCAAGCGCCGCCTCGGCCGCGTCCGACGGCGCGACGAAAAGCTCCTTGACCCCCTGCCGGAGCAGTCCTCGCGCGACCACCAGGACCCCATCGACGTGGCGCACCGCGCCGTCCAGGGCGAGCTCTCCCAGGAAGGCGACGCCGTCCGGAGCCCGGCGGCCAAGTGCCGCCAGCGAGATTCCCACCGCGATGGCGAGGTCCAGGCCCGACCCGTCCTTGCGGACCTCGGCCGGAGCCAGGTTTACGGTCAGGCGCCGCTGAGGAAACGCGAGGCCCGTGTTGCGAATCGCCGTGCGGACGCGCTCCCTGGCCTCTCGCACCGATCCGCTGGCCAGCCCGACCAGGAAGAAGCCGGGCACCCCGGAGGGTGAGACGTCGACCTGGACCTCGACCAGGCGCGCCTCGAGTCCATGGACCAGTCCTGCGAGTACCGTCGCGAGCACACCGACAGGCTAAGGAGCCCGCTGCGGAGCTCCAACCCTGCCTGTTAAGAGCCGGCCGGACGGACGTCGGGAGCGGCTGGAAGCGCGCCCTCCGGGGTCCAGGATCCGTCGCGGTCGACGTAGCCGGCGGGCTGGTCGGTTTCGTGACCGAGCACCAGCAGCCAGCGATGGCCCGCGGCCTCCTCGAGAAGCCTGGTCTTCTGCTCGATGGACCGGAGGACGTCCAGGTCGGCAGCAGGAATCCAGGGAACGCGTAAGTGTGGCCGCAGCGCGACCAGGTCGCCTGTGACAGCGCAGGCGAGGTCAGGAGAGGCGCGAAAGACGATCAGCTGGTGCCCAGGGGTGTGGCCTCCGGTGCGCCTCACCCAGAGCCCGGGAAGCACCTCCGCCTCGCCGTCGACGACCTCGAGCAGGCCGGCCTCCGCCACCGGCAGCAGGTCCTCCTGGAAGTACGCGGCGCGCGAGCGTGGATCCGGCGCGAGAGCGAAGTCCCACTCGCTCTTCTGCACAACGTGCCGGGCTCGCGGGAACGTGAGCTGGTAGCCGCCATCCCGGTCCCTACGGGTGAAGCCGCCCGCGTGGTCCCAGTGCAGGTGCGTGGTCAGGACGAGGTCGACCTCCTCGGGCCGGACTCCGAGCCGGCGCAGCGACGCCAGGAGGCCCTCCGGCTCCCAGACGCGGAACCGCCGGGCGAGCTTCTCGTCGAGCTTGGTCCCGATACCCGTCTCGCAGACGACGACGCGGCCGCGATGCCGGACCACCGCGGCAACGCAGGCGCAGCGGACGAGGTTTTGGGAGTCGGCCGGCTTCTGCCTTTCCCACATCAGCTTCGGGACCACGCCGAAGAGGCCGCCGCCGTCCGCGTACCAGCCGCCGGCCGTCAGGAGATGAAGCTCGAAGTCGCCGAGCCACATCCGAGACAAGGTACTCCGGCCGCCGCCGAAACTTCGCCGACTTTCCATTTTGCCTACGGAAAGTAGCCTCCAGGACCGTTCTGTCTCGTAAGATCGTGGTCTCAAATGCCACGTTCCATGTGGAGAGGCGTCATCAGCTTCGGGATGGTGAACATTCCCGTCCGGCTGTATGTGGCGACCGACTCCCACTCGGTCTCCTTCCGGCAGCTCTGCTCGGAGCACATGTCTCCGATCAAGTACAAGCGCTGGTGCCAGGCCGGGGATCACGAGGTGTCCTTCCCCGAGATAGTGAAGGGTTACGAGGTCGGCGCCGACAACTACGTCGTGATCGACGACACAGACCTGGAGAACCTCCCCCTTCCGACGACGCGTTCGATCGAGATCTCGGAGTTCGTGCCCGAGAACGACATCGAGGGCGGGCTCTACTTCAAGTCCGCCTACTACATGGAGCCGGAAGAGACCGGCCGCAAGGCCTACCAGCTCCTGAAGGAGGCACTCGACGACACCGGCATGGTGGCGATCGCGAAGGTCGCCTTCCGGGACCGCGAGCACCTCTCCGCCCTGCAGCCGGCGAACGGCCTGATACTCATGAACACCCTGCACTGGCCGGACGAGATCCGGTCCACGGAGGGCCTCAAGGGCCTCGACGGTGACATGAAGATCAGCCCCAAAGAGCTCCAGATGGCCAAGAGCCTCGTCCAGAGCCTGGCCGAGGACACGTTCGACCCTTCCCGCTACCAGGACGAGTACCACGACGCGCTCATGAAGGTCGTCAACGCCAAGGTCGAGGGTCAGCAGGTGGTCAGCGCCCCCGAGGTCGGGCCTGAGCCGAGAGTCATGGACCTCATGGAGGCTCTCAAGGCCTCCGTCGAGGCAGCCAAGGAGCAGCGCAGCGCCCGCGAACCGGCCCGACAGCGAAAGACGGCTTCACGCAGCAAAGCGTCGTAGACCCGACTACCCTGCTTGGCGGTGGTCGACCAGCTCGCGATCGAGGTCGAGGGGTTCCCGAGCGCCGTGCGGCCCATGCAGGCCGCGTCGGCGCAGGCGCCCTTCAGCTCCGAGGAGTACCTCTTCGAAGTCAAATGGGACGGGCTTCGCTGCCTTTTGTTCGTGGGGCACGACGGCCAGTGCCGGCTCCAGGACCGGGCGCTGGGAGACATCACGTCCAGCGTCCCCGAACTGGCCGGGATCGCCCGGCAGGTGACGCCGGGGACTGTCCTCGACGGTGAGCTGGTCGCCACCGACTCAGAAGGCCGGCCGGACTATCAGGCGCTGAGGCAGCGGCTGGCCGGGCACGGTTCCCCGGCATCTGCCCCACTCGCTTTCCTGGCCTTCGACGCCCTATACGTCGGCGGCCGGCCGCTGCTCCGGCAACCGCTGATCCGGCGGAAGTCCAGGCTGGCGCGAGCGGTCACCGGCGGTGGACACCTGTTCGTGCCCCATCACATAGAAAAGGAAGGGGTGGAGCTCTTCGAGGCTTGCCTGGAACGGGGCCTGGAGGGTGTGATGGCGAAGCATCGCGAGTCGACCTACGTGCCGGGCCAGCGCAGTCCCTTCTGGCTCAAGGTCAAGGCGGTCAAGAGCGACGACTTCGTCGTCCTGGGGACGACCGCAGGTCGCGACGGTGAGCAGTTCGGCGCCTTGATGGTCGGCTACTACGAGGGCGGCCGCCTGCTGCCCTGCGGCTCCGTGGGCGGTGGCTTCGACGAGGAAGCGCTTGCCGCCCTCTCATCCGAGCTCGACCGGCTCTCGACGGAGACCTGCCCTCTGACCCCGGCCCCGATCCTCACCGCCCCGGTGAGCTGGTGCCGGCCCCAGCTGGTGATCAGCGTGCGCTACTCGGAGTGGGCGCCGGACGGCACCCTCCGCTTCCCGATCTTCAACGGCATACGCCCGGAGGTCCACCCCGCCGAGTGCGTACGCCATCGGCCGCGAGTGGTCCTGGGTGGCCGGATACCACCGGACTCTCCGGTCTACTACCTCACGCGCTTCGCGTTCTAACGGTCTTCACCCGGACCACTGCCGCCTGCCCGATCATGGCCCCCCACCAGCCTCCCCCCGCGCCGCGGGGGGAGGAATCCTTTTTCCTAGAAAGGGTCCTCGATCAGCTGGGGCTTCTTGCCCTCTTCTATGGCGATCACCGCGAAATCGATCGGTCCTCGCCAGCCGGCCAGCGTCCGGTATTCCGCCGCGGCCGCGTTGAGCGCTCGGCGCTTTCGCGAGCCCACCGACTCGGCGGGCGTCCCGAAGGTGCTGGAGCTGCGGGTCTTGACCTCGACCAGGACCAGGCGATCGCCGCGCCGGCAGACGAGGTCGATCTCGCCGCGCCGCGCCAGGAAGCCGCTGCCCACCACCCGGTAGCCGAGACGCGTCAGGTAGTCCGCCGCCAGCCGCTCCCCACGCCTGCCTAGTTCGCGAGCACGGCCCGGATCGGCGCCCATGACATGCGGTGGATGGGGCTGGGCCCCAGCTCACGGAGAGCGCGGCGATGGGCGGCCGTGGCGTAGCCCTTGTGCACGGCGAAGCCGTAGCCCGGGAATTGACTGTCGTAGGCGATCATCAGCCGGTCGCGGTGAACCTTGGCCACGATGCTGGCCGCCATGATCGAGGCGCAGGACGCGTCGCCCTTGATGACGCACATCTGGGGCAGCGGCAGGTCGGGCACATCCCAGGCGTCGACCAGCAGGTACTCCGCGGGAACGGGCAGTCCGGCGACCGCGCCGGACATGGCGGTCTGGCGGGCCCGCGTCAGGCCGAGCTCGTCGACGCCGCGGGCGCTCACCTCTCCGATGGAGACTCCGAGCGCTCGCCGGCGGATCAACCGGTCCAGCCGCTCGCGCTGCTCTGCCGTCAGGCGCTTGGAGTCGTCGAGCCCGGGAAGCCGCGCCCCGATCGGAAGCACCACGGCGGCAGCCACCGCCGGGCCGGCGAGAGGACCCAGGCCGACCTCGTCGATGCCGGCCACGACGCTGTATCCCATCTCCTCGGCCACTCGCTCCGACGCCCACAGCTGGGGCCGCCGTGTGCGCTGGTGCGTCTTCACGGCCGTCAGGCTATGCCCAGTTTGCCCGGGCCGGCAACCCTGCTTGTTAAGGCTCCCAGCCGAAGAATCGCTACTCCTCTTCCGCGGCGGTTCGAGACCGGCTGGCCCTGGTCCGTGTCGGCTCTCCAGAAGCGTTCGTCGCGGTCGTCTCCCGTCGCTCCTTGATGCGCGCGTCCTTGCCGACCTTGCCCCTCAGGTAGTAGAGCCGAGCCTGCCGCACCTGGCCGTGGCGCACAACCTCGATGCGCTCCACGCGTGGCGAGTGGACCATGAAGGTCCTCTCCACGCCCACCCCGTGCGTCACCCGGCGCACGGTGAAGTTCCGGCGCAGGCCGCCGCCGGTGACCCGGACGACCAGGCCCTCGAAGACCTGGATCCGCTCCCGGGTGCCCTCCACCACCTTTGCGTGGACTCGCACGGTGTCGCCGGAGCGGAGCTCCGGCACGGACTCCTTCTGCTGTTCTCTTTCGAGCTGGTCGATCACATTCATCTCAATTTCTCCGTCAGTGTTCCTTTCTTCGACCCTCGCGATCTCGACTGGCTCTGGCGCCAGCGGTCGATGGCCGCGTGGTCGCCTGAGAGCAGCACGTCCGGGACCCGCAGACCTCGCCACTCCGCGGGCCGGGTGAACTGAGGGTATCCGGCCGCGGCGGCCCCGGCGAAAGCATCCTGTGCCAGCGAGGCCTCGTCACCGACCACGCCTGGCACCAGCCGTGCGACTGCGTCTATCAGCACCATGGCGGGAATCTCGCCGCCGCTCAGGACGTAGTCGCCGACGGAGATCTCGCGATCGGCCAGCGCCTGGCGAACCCGGTCATCGACGCCCTCGTAGCGCCCGCAGACAACCACCAGGCCCGGCTCCGCGGCCAGTTCGGCGGCCAGCGCCTGGTTGAGCGGCTCGCCCCAGGGCTCCATGAGGATGACCGGTCCGCTGTTCTCCGCGCGGACCGCCTCGAGCGCCGCGAAGATCGGTTCCGCCTTCATCACCATCCCGGGGCCTCCGCCGAAGGGCGCGTCGTCCACCTGCCTCGGGTCGGCCGCGTAACTGCGCAGGTCGTGGGCCCGCAGCGCCAGCGTGCCGTCGCGTATCGCCCGCCCCACCACGCCGGAGCGAAACACCGGCTCGAAGACCTCCGGGAAGATGCTGATCAAGTCGAAGCGGAGGGACGGCATCGCCGCTCATGCCTCCTCGACCCGCAGCAGCCAGTCGGCCACCGTGACGCGGCCCGCCTCCAGGTCCACGTCGAGCACCGCGTCGTGCGTCGCCGGGATCAGGTGCTCCACTCTGTCCTGCCCCACGACCCAGACGTCGTTGGCCGGCCGCTCCAGGACCGAGGTCAGCGTTCCCAGCTCTTCGCCACTCTCTGTGGCGACCCGGAGGCCAATCAACTGGTGGTGGTACCAGCGGCCGACCGGCAGGGATCTAAGGTCGTCATCCTCGACCTCGAGGTAGGAGCCTCGAAAGGTTTCGGCCACGGTGCGGGTGTCCAGCTCCGAGAACTTCACGACGAAGCCGGCCGGCCGCTTGCGGCTCCACTCGACGCGCCGTGAGGCACCACCCAGACAGAGCTGGGAACCGGGCGCGAAGCGATCTTCGAAGTCCGTCAAGGCAAGCACCTTGACGGCCCCCTGAATCCCGAAGGCACCGACGACCTGACCGACCCGGACCACGGCTACCGCCTAGCGCCCGGTGGCCAGGTCCACAAAGACGCGCTTGCGCTCGCGAAGCGAGGCAACCCGTACCAGCGTTCGCAGCGCTTCGATGTTGCGACCGGACTTGCCGATCAACCTGCCGAGGTCGTCGTCGGCCATCTTGACCTTGATGGCGATGGTGCCGCGGCCGCGGTCGACGGCGTGGACCTCGACCTCTTCGGGCTTTTCGGCCACCGACTTGGCGATGAACTCCACCAGGCCCCGGTAGTCGATGCTGGGACCGGCCGGTCCGGAGGGGCCCCCGTAGCTACGCCGGAAACCTCCGCCGTCGAAGCCGCGGCCACCGCCTCCACTCCGAAAGCCGCCGCCGCCGTGGGGGGGGCCGCTACGCCTGAACGGCGGCCTATCCGGGTTTTCGCGACGCTGCATGGCGCTCAAGTATTCCCTCCCGCTTTAGAAGGATGCGTGCGGCGTCCGAGGGTTGGGCGCCCCGGGTCAGCCACAAGAGGACTTTGTCTTCATCGATCTTCACGGTGGCGGGGTCCGTCAGCGGGTCGTAGTAGCCGACCTGCTCGATGAACCGTCCGTCGCGCGGCGAGCGCGCGTCAGCCACCACGAGGCGGTAGAACGGGCGCCGCCTGGCCCCCATCCGCCTCAGCCTGATCTTGACCAAACCGTCACCTACCTCCTTTGCCAGATCCAGCAGGGCATTCTCTGACCACCCTGCTAGCCGAATAGGCGGCCGAGGCCCGGCATCGACCGCTTTCCGCGCCGGCCTGGCTTGCCGCCCAGGCCGAACTGCTTCACGAGCTGCTGCATCTGCTCCCGGGACTTGAGCAAGCGGTTCACGTCGGTGACCCTGGTACCGCTGCCTGCCGCGATCCGGCGCCGCCGCGAGCCGTCGATGATATCCGGGCGGGCGCGTTCTCGCTTGGTCATCGAGAGGATGATCGCCTCCATCCGTCCGACCTCGGTCTCGGCGTCCGCCTCGGCGACCTGGCCCTTCAGCTGCGCCCCACCGGGCAGCATCTCCAGAACGCTGCCCAGCGAGCCCATGCTGCGGAGCTGGCGGATCTGGACCAGGAAGTCGTCGAAGGTGAGGTGCCCTGAGCGCAGGTTCTTCTCGATCTGCTGGGCAGCCTCTTTGTCGACCGTCCGCTCCGCCTTCTCGATCAGCGTGAGCACGTCCCCCATGCCGAGGATCCGCGAGGCCATCCGGTCGGCGTGGAAGATCTCCAGATCGGCCGGCTTCTCGCCGACGCCGGCAAAGCGAACCGTCTGGCCCGTGGCGAACTTCAAGGAAAGCGCGGCGCCACCCCGCGCGTCGCCGTCCAGCTTGGTCAGGACCACGCCGCCGACGTCGACCGCCTCGTGGAAAGCGCGGCCCACGTTGACAGCCTCCTGGCCGGTCATGGCGTCCGCCACCAGCAGCACCTCCGTCACCGGCACGGCGGCCCGCAAGCGGCGCAGCTCGTCCATCAGCTCCTGGTCGAGGGCCTGACGGCCCGCGGTGTCCAGGATGACCACGTCCTCCCCACCTCGGCTGGCCGCGGCCAGGGCCTCGCTTGCGATGTCCTCGACCCGGCCCTGGCCGGAGAAGAAGCGGACTCGCTCACGCTCCGCCAGCACTCTGAGCTGCTCCACCGCAGCCGGCCGCCTGAGGTCCAGCCCGACCACCATGGGCCGGTGCCCCTCGCGGCGCGCCAGCAGGGAGAGCTTCACGGCGGCCGTGGTCTTCCCGGCGCCCTGCAGGCCGGCGAGCATGATCACGGTGGGCGGCCTGTCCGCGTAGCGGAGGCTCTCGGCATTGCCCCCCAGCAGCTCGACCAGCTCGTCGTGGACGACCTTCACCACCTGCTGCGAGGGCGAAAGGCTCTCACTGACCTCGCTGCCGACCATCCGGGATCGGATCCGGTCCCCGAACTCGCGCACGACCTTGTAGTTGACGTCCGCTTCGAGGAGTGCCATCCGCACTTCCTTGAGGGCTGCGTCGACGTCCTCCGGGCGGAGCACGCCGCGGCCGCCCAGCTTCTTCAAGGTGACGGCGAGCCGGTCGCTGAGGCTCTCGAACATCAGACCTTCACGACCTCCTGCTCGATGCGGGCCAGCCGGCGCCGGATGGCCGCCAGCTCACTCGCCAGGGCAGTCCTCTCCGAGCGCTCCTGCTCTTGCCTGGCCAGCAGGCCCAGCCGGCGCTCGTAGTCCTCCATCGCGTTGCACGAACGCCTGACCAGGTCGTGGACCGCTGCCCGCGAGGTCTCCTGGGTGCGAGCGATCTCGGACAGAGACCAGTCGCTGCGGAGGTAGAGCTCGAGGACCTCCCTCTGGTGGTCCGTGAGGAGCACGCCATATCGCTCGAACAGGTCGACCTGGCGCTCTCGAGAGCTCAGTATGTCAAGGAGCATTGCTTGACAGCCTATCAGCTTCCGGAAGGCGGGCGAGCACGTGGAAGCTGGAACTCGCGG
>JALYYF010000270.1 GCA_030946725.1 Candidatus Dormiibacterota bacterium | reverse complement strand
GTCGACAGCAGGCGGTCCCTCTCGCTGTCGATCGCGCCCTGCACGTCCCGCTTGGCGGCGGCTGCGAGGTGCAGTTCTCGGGCGATCGCCACGTGAAGGAAGCCGACCAGTGACGAGTCCACCTGGCCGGCCAGGTGTGCGGGCATGGTCTCCAGCTCTCCGGCCAGCTGCTCGGTGAGATCGGGCCCGCAGTCCGGCAGACCCGAAGAAGCCGGCGAGGGCAGCTTCCCGGGAGTGTCCTCCCGGGGCGCCTTCAGCGAGAAGAGGTCGTCCACACCGACCGCGCCCGCGTCGCGCTCTGTCAGCGGCTCGAGTCCGAAGAGGTGCTCCACCGTGGCCAGCACCGAGGTGTGGTCGTGCACCCGGTGGTCGATGGCGCCACGCGCCGTGTAGGGAGAGATGACCAGCACGGGCACCCTGACCCCCAGCTGGTCGAACTGGAAGCCGTGGCGGTTGTTTCCCGACTCGAAGATGTCGCCCGGCGGTGTCGCCTGCGGCGGCGCCACCTGGTCGTAGAAGCCGCCGTGCTCGTCGTAGAGCACGATCAGGGCGCTGTTCATCCAGTGCGGCGAATTGCGGATGGTCTCGTACACGTCCTTGAGCAGCTTCTCTCCCCTGGTCACGTCGTCGAGCGGGTGCTGGGAGTTGCCGCACTTGAAGTTGCGGCCGTCGGAGAGGACGTGCCCGTAGTGCGGCTCAATGAAGACGTAGGCGTCCTTGAAGCCGGGGTCGTTGACCCTGGCGGCGAAGCCGGCGGAGGTCGTGAAGCGGCCGCCCACCACGCGCTCGAGCATTCCGCTGATGCTCAGCACCTGGGGCAGCGCGTCGCCCTCCACCACTGTCCAGGGGATCTCCTTCGCGTCCAGCCTGTCGTAGAGGGTCCCGTTGGCGAACTTGTAGCCATCCAGGAGGGCCGTGGCGGAGCGCAGCATCGACGGACTGTCGTCCATCCCGGCGGAGGAGCCGGCATGGACGAAGCAGCGGTTGGGCCAGGTCGGTCCCGGAAGGGAGGAGAACCAGTGGTCGCAGACCGCGAACTCGCCGGCCAGCGTGTGCATCACCGGCAGCTGGTCGGGGCGGAAGGCCCTCATCACCTCGGCGGGATCGCCCGGGCCTCCCGTCTTCTGGAGGTGGGCGGCCAGTCGCGAGACGAAGCCCGAGTTATCTGTGGGGGGATAGCCGCCGTGAGGGCCCGGGTACGTGGCGGCGGGGCCGCAGAGCTGTTCGAGGACGTCGTCGAACTCATGGCCGGGGTCGATGGAGAGGCTGTACTGAGCGCCCGCCGAGACCTGGATCTCCTGGCCGGATGGGAGCCGGTTCGATTCCGAGCCGGTCAGGACTTCCAGGGAGGTCGGCTCGCCGGTGATGGCGTCGGAGCCCTCGCGCCGGGCGAAGCCAAGCATGTGATCGAACGACCGGTTCTCCAGCATGAGTACGAAGACGTGTTCGACCATGGGCCACCCTCCACCGCGTAAAACGCTGACATCCTCAAGTTTGCCGGAGACCGCAGACCTAGCCGACCGGCTCGCCCTGCCTTAGCGCCAGCTGGCGGCTCGCGTCCTCCATCGTCTGCAGCACCTGCTGGGAGCGGCCGGCGTCGGCCCACTGCGTCTGAAGCGAGGTGTCGATGAAGGTCGGCTTCCAGGTCACGCCGACCAGCCTGTTGTCGTAGAAGGTGTAGCTCCCGATCACGCTGGTGCGGGTGTCGTCCGAGCAGTAGGTCCGGTAGTCGGACCCGATCGAGGGGTAGCAGTTCACCTGGTCGAAGGCGTAGTTGCCGTGCGCGTACGTGATCACGCGGTCCCTGTAGACCTCGACGCCCTGCACCCAGTGCGGGTGGTTCCCGATGACCAGGTCCGCCCCCGCGTCGACCGCCAGGTGCCCAAGCTCGATCGGTTCGTCGGGTGTGTTGGGATTGTCGGCGGCCGGCTGGCGCACGTACTCCTTTCCCCAGTGGAACTGGACGACCACCACGTCGGCCAGCTGGCGGGCGCGCTGGATGTCCGCCTTCAGGGCCTCGCGGTCGACCTTCTCCCCCACCGCGCGGCTGCCGACGAAGGCGAACTTGAGGCCGCGCACGTCGAGCACCACGGGAGGCCCGAGATCGGTCGTGACCTGGATGCCGTTCTGCTCCAGCAATGCCCTGGTCCGGTCGGTCTGGGGCCCGTTGTAGACGTGGTTGTTGGCGAGGTTGGCGACCTTGGTCCCGATCAGCTTCAGACCGTCGACCCAGCGCACGTTGCCGCAGAAGTCGGTCCCTGTCCGGATCACAGCGCATCCTGGCAGGAGAGGCGATTCCAGGTTGATGTACGTAACGTCGGCGTTCCGGACGTAGTCCGCGGTCGGGCGGAAGGGAAACGCGAAGTCGTTGCGCTCGGTGGCCGCCCCGTTCAGCAGCCGGGCGGGGATCACGTCCCCGGTGGCGATCAGCGTCCGCAGGCGGCCGGGAT
>JALYYF010000261.1 GCA_030946725.1 Candidatus Dormiibacterota bacterium | reverse complement strand
GAGGCGGCGGCCCGGGTGCTCGACCGTATGCCTGTGCTTTCCGGCGAGGATGTGCACCTGTCGGAAGCGGCCGGTCGCGTGATGGTCGAGGACCTGGTGGCTCAGGGCGATCTGCCCCCGTTCCCCTCGAGTGCGGTCGACGGGTACGCCATCAGAGCCGCGGACGCCGGCGAACGGCTGGTGGTGGTGGGCGAATCGGCCGCCGGGCGTCCGTTCGATGGGGAACTGCCGCCTGGCGCGGCGGCCGCGATCCTGACGGGTGGCGTGGTGCCCTCCGGCGCGGACACCGTGGTGATGGTGGAGGACGTCGAGGTGGGGGAGGGGTGGGTGGTCGTGCCTCCCGACACGCCGGCCGGTCGCAACTTCCACCGCCCGGGCGACGACCTTCGCCAGGGTGACCTGGTCTTGAGCCGGGGCCTGCCGCTGGGACCGGCCGAGCTGGGCCTCGCCGCGGCGATCGGCGCGGCCAGGCTGCACGTGTACCGGCGACCTCGGGCCGCGCTGATGTCGACTGGCGACGAGCTGGTCGAGGTCGGCCAGGCGCCCGGGCCGGGGCAGGTGGTCGACTCCAACCGCTGGGCGCTGCTCGCCGCCCTGGAGGAGGCGGGAGCCCAGGTGACGCAGCTGGGCGTGGCGCCGGACCGCCCCGAGCCGCTTCGGGAGCTGGTCCAGGAGGCTCTCTCCGACCATGACGTGCTGGTCACCTCGGGCGGCGTCTCGGTGGGAACGCATGACCTGGTCAAGCCGCTCCTGGAGAGCCTGGGTGAGGTTCACCTCGGCCGCGTGAAGCTGAGGCCCGGTAAGCCCTTCACCTTTGCGACGCTGCCCGAGGGGCGTGTCGCCTTCGGGTTGCCGGGATTCCCGGTCTCTTCCTTGATCACCTTCGAGGTCTTCGTCCGCCCGGCGCTGCGCAGGATGCAGGGCCATGCCCAGCTCCAACGCCCGACGCTCATGGTCCGGCTGGGGTACGACGCCAGGGCCCCGGGCGATCGCACCGAGTACCAGCGGGTGACGCTGGCCCGAGAAGGGGATGAGCTGGTCGCCAGGTCCACCGGGTCGCAGTCCTCCTCGCGCCTGATGTCCCTGGCGGGGGCCCACGCGCTGGTTCGCGTGCCGCCTGGCGAAGAGGGGATCTCGGCCGGGACCCGGGTGGAGGCGGTGGTGCTCTCGCTTCCGGCGTGAGCGGCGGATACGCCGTCCTCTGGTCGGGCGGCAAGGACTCTGCTCTGGCGCTGCAGCGGGCCCGGGCGGCGGGGCTCGACGTCAGGAGACTGCTCAACTTCCACGACTCCTCCACGGGCCGGGTCCGCTTCCACGCCACCCGCGTCGAGCTGCTCGCGGCCCAGTCGGAGGCCGCAGGCATCGAGCTGACGAGCGTCGGCACCACGTGGGAGGAGATGGAGTGGAGGCTGCGCGAGGAGCTGGCCAGCCTCGCGGGCGCCGGCTTTCGAGGCGTCGTCCTGGGCGACATCCACCTCGCCGACGTTCGCGCCTGGTACGAGGAACGCGTCTCGGCGGCAGGGCTGGCGCACGTCGAGCCGCTGTGGGAGGAGCCCCCGCTGGCCCTCCTGGAGGAGTTCGTCGGCAGTGGCGGGCGGGCAGTCGTCACCTGCGTGGACCTCGAGAGGCTCGCCGCCGCCTGGCTCGGTCGGGTCATAGATCCCGCATTCGTGCGGGACGTCGCCGGAGCGGGTATCGATCCCTGCGGAGAGAACGGCGAGTACCACTCTTTCGCCTTCGCCGGGCCCGCCTTCGAGTCACCCGTGGCCTGGACTCCCGGCGATAGCCGGAGCGACGGCCGTTTCGTCCAGCTTGACCTAGAGATCGGGGAACAAGCGAACAGCCGTTCTGCTTAGAATCGGCAGAGCACTGTGCCCATCTCCTTTCAGATCGACGCGCCCTTCGAGCCCAAAGGCGACCAGCCGCAGGCCATCGAGCAGGTCGTCGAGGGCGTCCGCACCGGCCTCCGCGAGCAGGTGCTGATGGGGGTCACCGGAAGCGGGAAGACCAACGTCATGGGCTGGGCCCTACAGGAGCTCGGCCGGCCGGTGCTGGTACTGAGCCCGAACAAGACGCTGGCCGCCCAGCTCTGCGCCGAGTTCCGGCGGCTCTTTCCACGCAACGCCGTCGAGTACTTCGTCTCCTACTACGACTACTACCAGCCGGAGGCGTACATCGCCCGGAGCGACACGTATATCGAGAAGGACTCCAGCCGCAACGAGGAGATCGACCGGCTTCGGCACCGGGCCACCGCCTCTTTGCTGACCAGGCGGGACGTGATCGTGGTGGCCAGCGTCAGCTGCATCTACGGCATCGGCTCCGTCGAGGACTACATGGGCGAGTCCCTCGACGTGAAGCCCGGCCAGGCGATCCGCCGCGAGATCTTCCTCCGCAAGCTCACCGAGATGCTCTACGAGCGCAACGACTACGACCTGGGGCGCCTGCGCTTCCGGGTCCGGGGCGACGTCGTCGACATCGTGCCCGCCAGCGAGGAGAAGGTTTACCGGGTCGAGTTCTTCGGCGACGAGATCGACCGGGTGCTGGAGCTGGACGGCGTGACCGGCGAGATCCTGGGCAGCCGCCTGGAGCTCAAGATCTTCCCGGCCAGCCACTACATCACCCCCCACGCCAAGATGGAGCTGGCGCTGCGCGACATCGAGGCTGAGCTCGAGGAGCGGGTGCGCTGGTTCGAGGAGCACGGACGCCTGCTGGAGGCGCAGCGCCTGCGGCAGCGGACGATGTTCGACATGGAGATGATGCGGGAGACCGGGACCTGCGCCGGGATCGAGAACTACTCCAGGCACCTGACCCGCCGCCAGCCGGGCGAGGCGCCGTACACGCTGCTCGACTTCCTTCCCGACGACGCCCTGATCTTCGTCGACGAGTCGCACGTGGCGATCCCGCAGGTGGGGGGGATGCTCGGCGGCGACCGCTCGCGCAAGGCGGCGCTCGTCGAGTACGGGTTCCGCCTGCCGAGCGCCTTCGACAACCGGCCGCTCAGCTTCGCGGAGTGGGAGGAGCGGACCGGCCAGCTCGTCTACGTTTCGGCCACGCCCGGTCCTTACGAGATGGAGAAGGCGCAGAGGGTGGTCGAGATGCTCGTCAGGCCCACCGGTCTGGTCGACCCGGAGGTCGAGGTGCGGCCGACCGAGGGACAGGTGGACGACCTGGTGGTGGAGCTGAAGAAGCGGATAGAGCGGGGCCAGCGCTCGCTGGTCACGACGCTGACCAAGCGTTTCGCCGAGGACCTGACCGACTACCTGAAGGAGTACGGGCTGCGCGCCCGCTACATCCACTCCGACCTGGACGCCATGGAGAGGATCGAGCTGCTGCGCGACCTCAGGCTCGGCGCCTATGACGTCCTGGTCGGCATCAACCTCCTGCGGGAGGGGCTCGACCTGCCCGAGGTGGCCTTCATCGCCATCCTGGACGCGGACAAGGAGGGCTATCTGCGGGCGTACCGCTCGTTCATCCAGATCATCGGTCGGGCGGCCCGCAACGTCGAAGGTCACGTGATCATGTACGCCGACAAGATGACGGACTCGATGCGGGAAGCGATCGGCGAGACCGAGCGCCGGCGTAACCGGCAGATCGCCTACAACCAGGAGCACGGCATCACGCCGGAGTCGGTCCGCAAGGCGATCTACTCCCTCGAGATCCAGGAGAAGGACCTCCAGGCCGACGCCGTCGAGCTGATGGCCGGAGCGGGCCTTCCGCGGGAGGACCTGCTGGCCATCGTCCGGGACCTGGAGAAGGAGATGCGGCGGCTCTCCAAGGAGCTCGCCTTCGAAGAGGCGGCGCGTGTCAGAGACCGGATCATCGCGATCCGCAAGCGGTTGTCCGGCGAAGACGTGGGGGAGGATGACGCCGATGTGGCGCTCGCTATCGCGGCTGTCCCGCCGCGGCGGACGCAGATCCGCAACCCCCGACGGACAAGGCGCGGGCCCTGAGGGCGCCCGTGAGAGGCTCGGAGAGCCGGCCGGCCTCCGGGCGAGAATTGAGCGCGTGACCAACCTGGAAGCCCTGCGACGGGGCATGGTCGGAGAGGGCCCGAGAGCCGGCTGGCAGGAGACGATCGGAGCCCGCATCGCGCAGGTCGAGCCCGGCAGCGTGGTCGTCGAGCTGGACGTCCACGCGGGCCACCGCCATGACGGTGGCGTGGTCCAGGGCGGCGTCATCACCCAGATCGCCGACGCGGCGATGGGCATGTCGCTGATGACGAAGCAGGAGGACGGCCTGGCGAACACCACCATCGAGCTGAAGATCAATTTCCTGCGGCCCGTCGTCGAGGGGCGGCTCCGGGCGGTCGGCCGCATCGTCGAGATGCGCAGCAGCCTGCTCTTCAGCGAGGCCGACGTCCTGGACGCGGAGGGCCGCCTGGTGGCCAGGGCCTCCTCGACCTGTCTCGCCATCGAACGACCTTCGAGGCGCCGGCCTTGAGCGCGCCGGCCTCTCCGGCGGCCGAGTGGTTGGGCATCGAGGTCGCCTCGACGCTCGACGGCGAGGCCACCCTGGAGATGCCGACCAGGTCCGAGATGGGCAACCGGGCGCAGGTGGTGCATGGTGGCTTCATCGCGCTCCTGGCGGACAGCGCCATGGGCCGTGCCATGAGCACGCTGCTGCCGGAGGGTGAGCGACACTTCAGCTTCGATCTCAAGATGAGCTTCATCGCCACCGGGCGAATAGGCGAGCGGCTGCGGGCGGTTGGGAGGGTGTTGCACCGGGGCCGCCGGACCGGCGTGGCCGAATGCCGGGTTGAGGGTGAGGACGGACGCCTGGTGGCCACCGCCACCGCCAGTTTCATGGTGTTTCCACCGAGCAAGGACGGGTAGTCAAGCTAAGTGCCGATCGACCAGATAACGATCAGGGGCGCGCGCGAGCACAACCTGAAGGACGTCACGCTCTCGATCCCGCGCGACCGGCTGGTGGTGTTCACCGGCCTGTCAGGCTCCGGGAAGTCCTCGCTCGCCTTCGACACCATCTACGCCGAGGGCCAGCGCCGCTACGTGGAGTCGCTGTCCTCCTACGCCAGGCAGTTCCTCGGCCAGATGGACAAGCCCGACGTGGATGCGATCGAAGGGCTCTCGCCCGCAATCTCCATCGATCAGAAGGGCACCTCGAGGAACCCCCGGTCGACGGTGGGCACGGTAACCGAGGTCTACGACTACCTCCGGCTGCTCTTCGCGAGGGTGGGCCACCCGCACTGCCCGATCTGCGGACGCGAGATCCACAAGCAGACCGTCGAGCAGATGGCCGACCAGGTCGAGCGGATGCCGGCAGGCACCCGGCTGCTGATCCTGGGGCCCGTGGTCAAGGGGCGGAAGGGCGAGTTCGAGCGGCTTCTGGAGGACATCCGCCGCCAGGGCTTCTCGCGTGTCCGGGTGGACGGCCAGATGTACGAGCTGGGCGATAAGGTGCCGCTCCAGCGCTACAAGCAGCACGACATTGAGGTCGTGGTCGACCGCGTGGTCGTGGGGCCGGATCAGCGAACGCGGCTGGTGGATTCGCTGGAGGTCGCCGCCAAGCTCGGACAGGGCTCTGTGCTGATCGTCCCGGCCGACGGCGGCGAGGAGATCAGCATGTCGCAGGACTACGCCTGTCCCTACGACGGCGTGAGCGTGCCCGAGCCGGAACCGCGCAACTTCTCCTTCAACACGCCTCACGGGGCCTGCCCGGCCTGCACCGGCCTGGGGTCACAGCTGATCGCCGATCCAGACCTCGTCCTCCCTGATCCCTCGCTCAGCCTGCGGCGGGGCGCCATCGCGCCCTGGAGCCGCTCGCAGTTCTTCTACCCCGAGATGCTGGAGGCGATCAGCGAGGCCACCGGCATCGACATGGACCAGCCGGTCTCCGAGCTCACGGCCAAGCAGCGGGACCTGCTCCTGAACGGCACCGGGCCTCGCAAGATCCGCTTCAACTACCGCAACCAGTACGGCCAGAGGCGTCACTACGAGGCTGCCTTCGAGGGGGTGCTGGCCAACGTCCAGCGCCGCTACGGCGAGACGGAGTCCGAGTACCTGAAGGCGGAGCTCGAGAAGTACATGTCGGAGCGGCCCTGCCCGACCTGCGGGGGCACCCGGCTCAAGCCGGAGTCCCTGGCGGTCACGGTGGTCGGCCGCAACATCGCCGACGTCAGCCGGCTCTCCGTGACCCAGGCGGACGCCTTCTTCGGCGACCTGACGCTGACGGAGCGTGAGGAGACCATCGCGCGCGGGATCCTCAAGGAAATCCGCGAGCGGCTCCGCTTCATGATCGACGTCGGGCTCGACTACCTGACTCTGGAGCGGTCGGCGACGACGCTCTCGGGCGGGGAGTCACAGCGGATCCGGCTGGCGACGCAGATCGGGTCCAAGCTGATGGGCGTCCTCTACATCCTGGACGAGCCCTCGATCGGTCTTCACCAGCGGGACAACCGCCGCCTGATCGACACCCTGCTCCAGCTGCGCGATCTCGGCAACACGCTGATCGTGGTCGAGCACGACGAGGACACCATCCGGTCCGCGGACTACATGGTGGACATCGGGCCCGGTGCCGGAGAGCATGGCGGCCACATCGTGGCGGCCGGGCCGGTCTCCGAGGTGATGGCCTCCGCGGAGTCCTTGACGGCGGCCTACCTGAGGGGTGACCGCGAAATCCCGATCCCGGCCTCGCGGCGGCCTGGCAACGGCAAGCGGCTGATGATCCGGGGAGCCGCCGCCAACAACCTCAAGGGGATCGACGTGGAGATCCCGCTGGGCGGCTTCGTGGCGGTGTCGGGCGTGAGCGGTTCGGGCAAGTCCTCGCTGGTCAGCGACATCCTCTCGCGAAGGCTCGCCCAGCACTTCTACCGGGCCAAGGAGAGGCCGGGACCGCACGGAGGGATCGAGGGCCTGCAGCACCTGGACAAGGCGATCGACATCGACCAGTCGCCGATCGGGCGGACGCCGCGCTCCAACCCGGCGACCTACACGGGCATGTTCACGCACATGCGCGACCTCTTCGCGCAGCTGCCTGAGGCGAAGATGCGCGGCTACGGTCCGGGACGGTTCTCCTTCAACGTCAAGGGCGGTCGCTGCGAAGCCTGCCAGGGTGACGGGATCATCCAGATCGAGATGCAGTTCCTGCCCGACGTCTACGTCCCCTGCGAGGTCTGCCACGGCACCCGCTACTCGCGCGAGGTTCAGGAGGTGAAGTTCCGTGGGCACTCGATCGCCGAGGTGCTGGACATGACCGTGGACGAGGCGATCGGCGTCTTCGAGAACGTTCCCAAGATCATGAACAAGCTGCGGACGCTGCGGGACGTCGGCCTGGGCTATATCCGGCTCGGCCAGCCCGCCACCCAGCTCTCCGGTGGCGAGGCGCAGCGCGTCAAGCTCTCGACGGAGCTCTCGCGCCGCGACACGGGAAAGACCATCTACGTGCTGGACGAGCCGACCACGGGTCTTCACTACTTCGACGTGGAGCGGCTGCTCACCGTCCTCCACCGCCTGGTCGACCACGGCAACACCGTCGTGGTGATCGAGCACAACCTCGACGTGCTGAAGACGGCGGACTGGCTCATCGACCTGGGCCCGGACGGCGGTGACCGGGGTGGCGAGCTGGTGGCGGTCGGGACGCCCGAGGAGGTGGCCCAGGACGCCGCCTCGCACACCGGACGCTACCTGCGGCCGGTGCTGGAGAGAGCCGGTCGCTTGCGCCCGCCGCGACCCGAGGAGCCGGCGCGGCGGCGGCGGGTGAAGGTGCCGGCGTGACGACCGCGCTGGAGCGCTTCCGGGACGCGCTGGGCGAGGCCGACGACCTGAACCGTGCCGCCGCCGTGCTGGAGTGGGACCTCGAGACCTACATGCCGCCGGGCGGCGTGGAGGACCGCGCCCAGCACCTCTCGACGCTGCGAAAGCTGGCGCACGAGCGCTCGGTGTCCGACGACATGCGCCGGCTGCTCCGGGCCTCCGAAGCCGAGGTCGGCGAATGCGCCTATGAGACCGACGAGGCCAGCCTCTTGCGCGTCACGCGCCGGGACCTCGAGCTTGACGCAAGGCTGCCCTCCCAGCTCGTGGGAGAGATAGCGGAGGTCGGGGCGGCCAACGTCTCGCGGTGGGTGGCGGCCCGCCAGGCGTCCGACTGGTCGCTCTTCGAGCCCTGCATGCGGCAGACGGTGGAGATCAGCCGCCGGCTGACCGAGGCGATCGGGTACGAGGACCGGCCATATGACGCGCTTCTGGCGCGCAGCGAACCCGGGATGACCACGCGTCGCGTGGAGCAGCTCTTCGACGAGCTGAAGACCGTGATCGTGCCGCTGGTTCGCGACATTTTGGAGCGCAGCGACCGGGTGGACGACAGCGTCCTGGACAGGGAGCTGGACATGGATCGCCAGCTCGCCGTGTCAA
>JALYYF010000256.1 GCA_030946725.1 Candidatus Dormiibacterota bacterium | reverse complement strand
GTCTCGCCGCCGCCGCTGGCTCGGAGGTAGAACTGGCGCTGGCCCGGAGGGCCGATCGTGCCGACCCCGATCGTCTCGAGGTCTTCGAGGTCGAAGCTCTGCGCCACGGTTTGAGAGTACCGCCGGGCGCGTGCCCGGCGGGTGGGTAGACACGTTCGGCTTCAATAGCAGGTGGGCCGCGACCGCGTCCTGGCCGGGACGGGTTTCGCCCTCAGTGGGGCTGGGAAAGCTAGCCTCGTATCAACTTAGATAACGAATGAGCAACAAGAACTTGCGGAGGATCAGATGCCAAAGACCGTCGGAATAGACCTCGGCACGACGAACTCCGTGATCGCGGTCATGGAGGGCGGCGAGCCGGTGGTCATCCCCAACTCGGAAGGCTCCCGGACGACGCCTTCGGTGGTCGCTTTCACCAAGTCCGGAGAACGCCTGGTGGGGCAGCTCGCCCGTCGCCAGGCTGCCGTCAACCCCGAGAACACCATCTACTCGATCAAGCGCTTCATGGGCCGGACCTTCTCGGAGGTCGGTTCCGAGCGGAAGATAGTGCCCTACGAAGTGAAGCCCGGCAAGGACGACCGGGCGATCGTGCACGTGCCCAGCGCTGGCAAGGACTTCACGCCCGAGGAGATCTCGGCGATGATCCTGCAGAAGCTGAAGGCGGACGCCGAGGCCTACCTGGGCGAGAAGGTGACGGACGCCGTGATCACGGTGCCCGCCTACTTCAACGACTCCCAGCGCCAGGCGACCAAGAACGCCGGCCAGATCGCCGGCCTCAACGTCGTCCGCATCATCAACGAGCCCACCGCCGCCTCCCTGGCCTACGGCCTGGACAAGAAGACCAACGAGACCATCCTGGTCTTCGACCTGGGTGGCGGGACCTATGACGTCTCCGTCCTGGACGTGGGCGACGGCGTCTTCGAGGTCAAGGCCACCAACGGCGACACCCACCTCGGCGGCGACGACTACGACCGCCGGATCGTGGACTGGCTGGCTGAAGAGTTCCGCAAGCAGAACGGGATCGACCTGAAGGCCGACCGGCAGGCGTTGCAGCGGCTCACCGAGGCCGCCGAGAGGGCCAAGATCGAGCTCTCCTCGCGGTTGGAGACGACCGTCAACCTGCCCTTCATCACCGCCGACCAGACCGGCCCCAAGCACCTCGAGATGACGCTCACGCGGGCCAAGTTCGAGGCGCTGACCTCAGACCTGACCGAGCGGCTGCGCGGGCCTTTCCTGGATGCCCTCAAGGACGCGACCCTGACACCGCAGCAGATCAGCGAGGTGGTGCTGGTCGGAGGCTCAACCCGGATGCCAGTCGTCCAGCAGCTGGTGAAGTCGCTGTCCGGTGGCAAGGAGCCGCACAAGGGCGTCAACCCGGACGAGGTGGTGGCGATCGGAGCCGCCATCCAGGCCGGCGTCCTCAAGGGAGAGGTCAAGGACGTCCTGCTCCTGGACGTGACGCCGCTCTCGCTGGGCATCGAGACGCTTGGCGGAGTCATGACCAAGCTGATCGAGCGCAACACGACCATCCCGACCTCTCGCTCCCAGACCTTCACCACCGCGGCCGACAATCAGAGCTCGGTCGAGGTCCACGTGCTCCAGGGCGAGCGGGAGTTCTCTCGCGACAACCGGACGCTGGGACGCTTCAACCTGGACGGGATCCCGCCGTCGCCACGAGGAATGCCTCAGATCGAGGTCACCTTCGACATCGACGCCAACGGCATCCTCAACGTGAAGGCGCACGAGAAGGGAACCGGGCGTGAGCAGTCGGTCACCATCACCGCTTCCTCGACCCTCGGAAAGGACGAGGTCGAGCGGCTGGTCAAGGACGCCGAGACGCATGCTTCGGAGGACCGCAACAAGCGTGAGGAAGTCGAGCTCCGAAACCAGGCCGACCAGATGATCTACCAGGCCGAGAAGGTGCTGCGCGACAACGCGGAGCGCATCCCGGCCGACGTCAAGAGCGAAGTCGAAGCCAAGATGGAGGCGCTGAGGTCGGCCACCAAGGGTGGCGACGTGGCGGCTCTCCGGAAGGCGATGGACGAGTTCAACGAAGCCCTTCAAAAGGTCGGCCAGCACATCTACGAAGGTGCCGGAACCGGCAGCGGCAACCCCTCATCGCAACCGGGCGATGAGAAGAAGCCGGACGACAACGTGGTCGACGCCGACTACCGCGAAGTCAACTAAGAACGTCAACACCTGGAGGGGCCGGCCGTAGGGGCCGGCCCCTTTCCTTTATCACCTCCGCAGGTGATAGGTCGTCCCCTGGTAGCCTGCCAGCGCCAGGCGGCCGCGGAGCTGATGCCCGGCGTCCCTCAGGGCGAGGCTGTTCCTCTATGCGTCGATCGCGTCGAGCGCCCGATCGAGGACCGCGGCAGTGCGGCTCGACCGGATGTCTTCCGCCTCCTGGGCCAGGTCCTCGATCACCCCGATCGCCTCCCGCTGAGCCTTCATCCGAATCAGCGTGTCGAGGAGGTAAGCGCGGTAGAGGGTGCGGTCCCTGGGCCGGTTTTGGGGGCACGCGGCCACCGCCTGCCTCAGGGGCACTTCGGCGGAAGGCCATTCGCGCAGCTCCGCCCGCATCTGGCCCTCGTGGTAGCTGAACTCTGCCTCGTCGAGCCACCAGGTCCAGGAGGGGTCACTCGGGGAGGGACCTCTGAAGAACGCGGAGCGAGCAGCCTCGAAGGCGCGCTCAGCGTCGCAACTTCTTCCCATGAGTGCCAGCGCCCTGGCCTCGCGGACCTGGCCCACCGCGTGGAACCGCGCCGATCCGCTTCCGTTCGCCAGCTCCTGCACCCTGTTCGCCAGCGCCAGCGACTCGTCGGACTGGCCCCGCCAATGGGCCTGCAGGCTCATGTTCTGAAGCGTCAGCATCTCCAGAGCACGGTCGCCGTTCAGCTGGGCAAGCCGCAGCGCCTGCCGGTTGAGTTCGGCCGCAGCATACTGCCGGTTTGCGTCAAAGAGCAGCCATCCAGCCACCTCGGCCAGCGCGGAGACCATCTCTCGCCTGTCTGCTCGCCCTCGACCGGCCTCGGGTGAAACGCCGGCGCACGCCGCCCCAAAGGCGAAGGCCCACGTCTGCCGCATCATCCCCGCCCACCGAGCTGTCCAGAGCCACAAGAGATCGGACGGACTCCCGCACCAGCTCCACCAACGCCTATTAAGGAAACAAGACGTCAGGTCAAAGGGGCAATTCACTTGCCCCGTTTGAGTGGAGGTGACCATAGGTCGCCCACGCCGATGAAAATGGGGGTGGTCGCCCCGTGACGTCGGGACAAACTGGCGCCTTCGAGCCCGGTTTTGAGTGGGACGCGGGGGTCTCGGGAGCCCACGACTGCTGCCTAGAGCGCGAACCTCAGTTTCCCTGAGAGGAGACCCCTCGGGACGACCAATCCAGATGGGAGGGCTGCCATGGAGACGCTGGTGGAGCGCTGCGCAGGGCTGGATGTGCACAAGAACACGGTGGTCGCCTGTCTCCGCCTGCCCGGTCACAGAGGGGAGCGACAAGTGATGCACCGCCGCTTCGGCACCACCACGCCTCAGCTGCTGGCGCTGCGCGACTGGCTGGAGGCCGAGCAGGTCACGCTGGTGGGCATAGAGTCGACCGCGGAGTACTGGAAGCCGGTCTTCTACCTGCTCGAAGAGGTCATGGAGTGCTGGTTGCTGAACGCCAACCACCTGAAGCAGGTGCCCGGCCGCAAGACCGACATGAACGACGCGGCCTGGATCGCTCAACTCCTCGAACACGGCTTGCTGCGGCCGAGCTTCGTGCCTCCCAAGCCCATCCGAGAGCTGCGCAACCTGACCCGCTACCGGAGGGCCCAGATCGAGGAGCGAACTCGAGAGGTGCAGCGGCTGGACAAGGTGCTGCAGGACGCCGGCATCAAGCTCTCCAGCGTGGCCAGCGACATCATGGGGGTCTCCGGTCGCTCCATGCTGAGGGCGATGGTGGCCGGGAGCCGAGATCCCGAGGCACTGGCGGAACTGGCCCAAGGCGCACTGCGCAAGAAGCTGCCAGCGCTGAGGGAAGCGCTGACCGGGCGCTTCGGCTCCCACCACGGCTTGCTGGTCGGCGAGATCCTGGCCAAGCTCGACTATTTGGAGGAGGCCATCGAGCGGCTCTCGGCGGAGGTGGTGCGGCTGATGGCCCCTTTCGAACCCCAAGTTGAGCTGCTGGACACCATTCCGGGCGTGAACCGGCGCACCGCCGAAGGGCTGATCGCCGAGATGGGTGTGGACATGGGTCGCTTCGGCAGCCCCGGGCGACTGGCGTCCTGGGCTGGGATGTGCCCGGGTCAGCACGAATCGGCGGGCAAGTCGCGGAGTGGCAAGACCCGGAAGGGCTCGAAATGGCTGAGCGCGCATCTCCGGGAGGCGGCCAAGGCAGCCGCCCAGAGCAAGGGAACCTACCTGTCGGCCCAGTACAAACGGCTGCGTGGCCGTCGGGGTGGGCCGAAGGCCACGGTTGCCGTCCAGCATTCGATCCTGATCGCTGCCTACTACATGCTGGAACGCGGCGTTCCCTACCAGGATCTCGGAGCCGACTGGTTCGTCACCCGTTCCCCAGAGAAGCGCGCCCACAAGCTCCTTCATGAGCTCCGCCACCTCGGCTACGAAGTCACGATCGACAGGGAGGTGGCCTGACTGGCAGGTCATTTTCACCTCAGTTGTCACTTCCCAGCGACTCCCTAACGGCCACTTTGCGGAAGGGGCCGGGGGGAAACCTGTTTCCCCCGCATCTACGCGATCTGGCGCCGGGTGGCCTCCGCCAGCTGCATCGCGACCTCCGCGATGGCTTCGTCCGTCAGCTCTGCGTACATCGGCAGGGAGACGACGTGGTCGGCCGCGGTCTCGGACACGGGGAAGTCGCCGGGCCGGTGGCCGAGCTCCGACCACGCGGGCTGCAGGTGCAGCGGGACGGGGTAGTGCACCCCGGTCTGGACGCCGACCGCGTCCAGTTTG
>JALYYF010000212.1 GCA_030946725.1 Candidatus Dormiibacterota bacterium | reverse complement strand
TCCAGGCCTAGGCAATCGCGATACCACGCGCCCAGGGCCGCCGGGTCGGCGGCCCGCATGAAGTGTCCACCGATTCCAAGCACACGTTCCATGCCGCTATCTTGCCAGGACGGCGATCGGGCGGGCTGGCACCACACCATCGTCCGCTTCACACCCCCGTCTCAATCGCGGGGGAACTCGTAGAGGCAGCCGCGGCGTGGCCGCAATGTCTGTGGGACCTGGCAGCCCATCGCTGTATGCCCACCCGAACGAGTGTCCCGAGCCAGCTGACAAGTACTTACGTCGCCGGGAGTTGGCGTCGCCGCGCACGCTGGAAGCGAGGAATCCAGGGCCTGAGCGGGAGCGGGAGGCCGCCAGGGAACGGCCGCCTGTCAGAGCTACGGTGGAAGCAGATGCTCCGCCCGTGGCGGCGGATCCGAAAACGCGAGGGCCGCCTCTTCGATCTCTCTGTCCGTTCCTGTCAAGCGGCCGCCATGATGCTGGCGGAGGTGCTCCTCCCAGGACGGAACGCTGAACATCTCGACGAAGCGATTCGGTCGCTCTACGTCCCGGTACAGCTCCCAACGCGTCGCTCCCGTTCTGAGTCGAGTCCCACGAAGCTCATTCATCGCCTGCAAGAAGGCCGCCTCCCGCTCCGGCGGGACGATGAACTCGACCGCGACCAGGACGGGTCCGGTCTCGGGCTCGGGGTCGAAGGCGAGCCGCGGGTCGGTCCAGTAGATGCTGGCCGGCTGGGGGTCTAGGTGGCCGGTCTCGGGTACCCGCCAGACCATGCCGACGATAGCTCCGGCCAGCAGCACAACGGCCGCGACGAGAACCGTTGGCTGGAGGCCGACCTGGTTGGCAACGAGTCCCCAGACCAGTGCCCCAGCGGCCTGTGAGCCCGCGAAGGTGATCGCGTAGATGGCCACGCCCCGGGCGCGGACCCAGACCGGTAGGACCAGTTGAAGCTCGGCTTGCAGTGTCGAAGTTGCCGCCATCCAGGCCAGCCCGGCGGCGACCAGGGTGGCCAGGGCCGCCGGAAAGCTGGAGACCAGGATGATCACGGCCAGCGCCGCGGCGTAGAGGACGCCAGCTGCGGCGAGCATCCCGTTGGTGGACAAGCGGGTCCTCACCCGTCGGAGCACCAGGGCGCCGACGATGGCGCCGACTCCCAGGGCGCCGAACAAGGCACCGAAGCCGTCGGGTCCCAAGCCCAGGCGCCGACTGGCGATCACGGGCAGCAGCGCCCACAGCGCCGTCGCTGGCGCAATAAAGATGATCGCTCGAAGCATGATGCGTCGCACGACCGGGTCGTGCCAGACGTAGCGTCCGCCGGCGCGAAGGGCCGGTACGAAGCGCTCCCGTCCACTTCCTGGTCCGGCCTGGGGGCGGCGCCAGGCGAGCAGCGCGATGGCGAGGAAGACCACCGAGACTGCGTTCAGTGCGAAGACCGTCGGCACGCCGCCCAGGTGGGCAATGACCAGCCCGGCCAGTGCCGGTCCGATCGCACGGGATGCGTTGACGCTGACGAGATCCAGTCCGGACGCCGCCCGCAGTTGGGTGCGGGGTACGAGCTCCGGGACGGTGGCCCCCCAGGTCGGCAGCTGGACTGCCCCGGCGGCGCCCAGCGCGAAGGTGAAGGCCAACAGCAGGGCCGGGGGCACCTGTCCGGCGACAGTGAGCACGGCGAGCAGGATGCAGACGACAAAGACGTACGCCTGCACCGTGAACAGCAGCCAGCGCCGGTCGAAGGAGTCGGCCAGGACTCCTCCGGGCAGGGCGAGCAGCATCACGGGCAAGAAGTTCGCCGCCTGCACCAAGGAAACCAGGACTGGCGCGTTGGGCGAGTGGACGACCAGCCACTGGGCGCCGACGGTTTGCATCCAGGTGCCGGTCCAGCTGATCAGCACGCCGAGCCAAAGCCAGCGAAAGGCTCTCTGCCGCAGCGGCGCCCATGCCGACAATTCAGCTGCCGGCGCCGAAGCGGCCGCGCCAACATCGGTCGGCTGACCCATGCCCCCTTCCTCGCGCTGCGTCACTTCACCTCCGGCGACTACAACTCAGCACACCGTCGCACCCCCTTGCTCTATATCTTCGGTCAACCTCCCCCTCGATGCCTGGTCGCG
>JALYYF010000342.1 GCA_030946725.1 Candidatus Dormiibacterota bacterium | reverse complement strand
GCGAGTCCCGCGATCAGGGCCGTGGCGCCGCCGTAGAGGCGCCCCGGCACCGGGCTGCACAGCCACTCGCTTGCGGGCATCACCCACTCGGAGGAGCCGGCCGCCGCGCTCACCGGCCGGACGCCCGTCAGGTGAGCCAGCGGCGGGCCGGTGAGATCGCCGGTCACGCAGCGTTGCAATACCTCGAGGCCGGAGAGGCGGTCGAACACGTCCTGTGGCTGCACGTCGCCAACCGCCGGCCGCAGATAGGGATGAGGCGTGTCCCAGGTGGGCTCGACCAGCTCGGGCACCGGCTCGGAGCCGAAGCCCTCGGGCAGCTCGATGCGAGGCAGCACGACGCAGCGCGTGGAGGCCACGGCCACCCTGCGGTCGCCTCCGTCGACCACGTCAGCGTCGGCCAGCGCCACCGTCCGGCCGGCGTGAACGGAGCGCGCGGTGCTGACCAGGACGCCGCTGCGCTCGTTCACGGGGCGCAGGAAGGAGAGCGAAAGCTCGGCGGTCGCGTAGGGTGTCGCCGCCGGCAGCATCGTCTGCACGGCGCAGCCCAGCGGCCCGTCGACCAGCAGCGCCAGCGTGGCCCCGGAGATCAGCCCTTGGGGTGACAGCAGCCAGCGGCTGGCGGGCATCGAGAAGCGTGCGGTTCCCTCGCCGGCGGCCTCGAAGGTGAGGCCGTACAGGTAGTGGACCGGAGGCGGCAGCTGGCGCCCGTCGAAGAATGCTTCCAGCGCGGCCAGGCCGGGGAGGGCGAGGAGGTGGGGATCGGCGTAGAAGCCGCGCACCGGCTCCCGCCAGATCGGGGTGGCCTCGGTCACGCGTTCACGCTACGCGACGTCCATGTGTCGAGTCGGCTCGAGCCGGGTCCAACCGGGCCGCGAGCGTCGAGGCCAGCCAGACCCCTAGCAGCAGGACCGGGACCACCAGGTAGGCGGCGTGCACGCCGCCGGCGTCCGCCAGCACGCCGAAAGCGAAGGGGGCGAGGCCGATCGCGAGCCCCGAGGCGAGCGTCGCCCGCGCGCTTCCGAGGTCGCTGCGGCCTCCCGCCGCCGCAATGGCGCGCGCCAGCGAGACCGGGTACAGCATGGACACTCCCAGGCCGGCCAGTGCCAGGCCGGCCAGCGCCGGCCAGACGGAGCGGGCCGACCAGAAGACGGCGAAGCCGGCCGCGGCGATGATCATGCCGAGCCGCAGCACTGGCAGGTTTCCGAGGCGGCTCAGGATCCTGGCTCCGAGCAGGCGCCCGGCGGCCAGCGCCAGCTCGAAGACCGCCACGGCGCCCGCGGCCAGAGCAGGGGCAGCGGCGGCCGCCGCCCTCAGCTCGTCGGCGGTCCAGAACACGAACGAGAACTCCACGCATACCGCCAGCACCACAGCCGCCCACCAGCGCCAGTAGCGGCTCGGAAGGCGCCTCTCCTCGGGTGCCTCCGCCGCCACCGCCACCAGCGGCCGGCCGACCGTCTCGGGGGTGGCGCGCCAGAAGGCCGCCGCAGTCACGATCAGTGCAGCCGCCCCCAGCGCCAGAGCGCCGCGCCAGCCCACGCCCAGCGCGACGGCCACCCCGATCACCGAGGGTGCCAGGGCGGCGAACAGGCTGGAAAGCGCGTTGGCCTCGGCCAGAATGGCGCCACTGCGCCGGCCGTGAAGGTCGGCCAGGAGGGCGAGGAGGAGTACTTGCATCAGCGAGCCCGCCGCTCCCATCGCGAAGGCGCCGCCGAGCGTCATGGCCGGCGTGCGGCCCGCCGCGAGCAGGAGCGCCCCGGCCGCCATCCCGCCGGCCCCAGCGGCGACCACGGCACGGCGGCCGAATCGCCGGCTCATCCGGTTGGCCGTCAGGCCGGCCGCGATCACGCCCACGGCGAAGACGGTTGCGTGCAGTCCTACCTGTGTGCGGCTGAGGCCGAGCTCCGACCGCAGCCGCTCGCTGGACGCACCCAGCGACGTCAGCAGGAAGTTGAAGAGCGAGAGGAGGAGAAACGACAGCCACGTCGTCAGGCCGCGCGAGACCTTCTGCATCGATTCAGTCTGCATCGATTCAGATGGTACCGTTGGAGCGCAATGACCACCGAACCAGAAGGGGGGCGCCGGGTTACCGGTGCCACCGTCGCGAGGGAGCTGGGGATCTCGCCGAGCACGGTCTCGAACGCGTACAACCGGCCGGACCAGCTATCGCCTGCGCTTCGCGAGAGCATCCTCGCGGCTGCCGACCGCCTCGGCTATGGGGGACCGGATCCCCTCGGGCGAAGCCTGCGCCGCCGCCATGCCGGCGCCATCGGCGTCCTCTTCTCCGAGAGGCTCTCCGACGCCTTCGCCGATCCGGCGGCCACCGTCTTCCTGGAGGGCCTGAGCGCCGTCGCCGAGGAGGCGGGGTATGGGCTGCTCCTGGTTCCGGCGCCGGCTGACGTGGACCAGCCGGGCGACCCCCTGGCCAGCGTGAGCGTCGACGGCCTGGTCGTCTATTCCATGCC
>JALYYF010000186.1 GCA_030946725.1 Candidatus Dormiibacterota bacterium | reverse complement strand
TCTGGCGAGCGGAGGCGCCGCGCAGTGATCCAGATGGCCAGCTCGCTGCGCAACCTCGGTCAACCGGAGGAGAGCGTCGCACTACTCCGGGCTGAGCTCGAGGCCGGATCTGACCACCTCGACGACGCGGTACGGGCCGTGCTGGCGCTGGCCCTCACCGACGTCGGGCGAGAACGCGAGGCGGTCTCCGTGGCGCTCACCGCCCTTGCACCCCATCTACCTCGGTACCAGCGCTCGATGGCCAACTACGCCCGCCTGCTCATGGAGCTCTCGAACCGTCCTGACGGACGCGCGTCCTGACGGCCGGTAGTCAGGTCAGGCCCCGCCCTAGACCCGGCTGGCGACCTTCCACTTCTGGCCCTCGCGGGAGTCCGTGACGATCACGCCCATCTCGGCCAGCTGCTCGCGCAGACGGTCCGAGGTGTCGTAGTCGCGCGCCTCTCGGGCCCGCTCCCGGTGGGCCAGCAGCTCCGCCGCCCCCGTCGGCAGCTCACCCGTCTCCGCGGTGGGCGCCCGCCCGAGGTCCAGGCCCAAAACGCGGTCCCAGTCCAGCAGCAACGCGGCACGGGCGCCGGGCGCCAGGTCGGAGTGGAGCAGCTCGGAGACCAGGGCCATCGCCGCCGGGAAGTCGAGGTCGTCGGCGATGGCGTCGCGGAAGCGGTCGGCGAAGTCGCCGCGTGGCCCGTCCGCCGTCCCCTGCCAGTCGGCCACGTGCTCGCGGAGGTTGCGGAGCACCTTGTCTGCGCCGGCCAGGTGCTCCTCGCTGAAGTTCAACTTGGTGCGGTACTTGGCCTGCAGTGCCAGATAGCGAAAGGCGAGCGGATCGTGGCCCTGCTCCTCGAGCTCGGTGATCCTGAAGAAGTTGCCGGCCGACTTGGCCATTCGCGCACCCGAGAGCATGAGCATGTCACCGTGCATCCAGTAGCCGACGACCTGGTGGCCGAAGGCCGCCTCGGACTGCGCGATCTCCGCCTCGTGGTGCGGAAAGACGTTGTCCACGCCGCCCGTGTGGATGTCGAAACGGTCGCCGAAGATCGCCGTCGACATCGCCGAGCACTCGATGTGCCAGCCCGGGAATCCCGGTCCCCAGGGACTGTTCCAGACCTGGAGGCGGTTCTCGCCCGCGGCCTTCCAGAGCGTGAAGTCGCCCGGCTGCCGCTTGCGCGGGTCGGGCTCGCCGCGCGCCCCGGCCAGGAGCTGGTCGGTGGTGTTGCGGGACAGCTTGCCGTAGCCGGGGAACGAGGCGATGTCGTAGTACACCGTCCCGTCGACCTCGTAGGCGTGACCCTGCTCGATCAGTCGCGCGGTCAGCTCCTGCATGCGCGGGATGTACTCCGTCGCCCGCGGATAGTGCGCGGCCGGGCGGATGTTCACCCGGCGGATGTCCTCCATGAAGGCCGAGGTGTAGTAGTCCGCGATCTCCTCGGCCGACCGGTTCTCCAGCCTGGCGCTGACCAGCATCTTGTCCTCGCCGCGGTCGAACTGGTCGTCGGTCAGGTGGCCGACGTCGGTGATGTTCATGGTCTGCTCGACCTCGTAGCCCAGGAACTCGAGGGCCCTGGACAGCAGGTCGGCGAAGATGTAGGTGCGAAGGTTTCCCACGTGCGCGTACTTGTAGACCGTTGGCCCGCAGGAATAGATCGTCACCCGGCCCGGCTGGATCGGCCGGAACTCCACCTTGGAGCGGTCGAGGGTGTTGTAGACGCGCATGCCAGCCAACATCCTACGGTGGGGCGTTGAGGGCGCTGCGGCTTCGAGGCGCCGAGGTGACGGTCGCCAGCGCCGTCGGCCGCGTCCTCACTCACGACCTCGGCCCTGGACTGCGGAAGGGCACCGTTCTCGGCCCCGAGCACCTGGACGCACTGGGCGTCCTGCCCGAGATCCACGTCGTCGAGCTGGACGAGGGCGACGTGCACGAAGACGAGGCGGCCCGGCGGCTGGGCGCGGCGGTCGCCGGCCCGGGCACGCGGGTGGAGGGCCCGGTGCAGAGCCAGGTCCGGGTGGTGGCGGTGCCGCGCGGACTGGTCCGGGTCGACCGGGAGGCGGTGGAGGGGCTCAACCAGCTGCCGGCCGTCGGGGTGTTCACCCTGGTCGACGGCCAGGCCGTCGAATCCGGCGAGGAGGTGGCCGGCGCCAAGGTGACCCCGGTCGCCATCGCCGGGAAGGTGCTGGCCGAGGCCGAGGAGCTGGCCGCGGGAGCGGCTCCTGTGGTCCGGGTCGACGCGTTCCGGCCCCTGAGAACGCTGGTCGTGGTCACCGAGCGGCTCAAGCCCAAGGCGCGGACGCTCTTCGCGCAGGCGGTCACGCGCAAGCTGGGCTGGTACGGGGCGCAGTTGCTGGGCGTGCTCGAGGTCGCGCGCAGCGGCCAGGCGGTTCGCGAGGCCTACGAGGTGGCACGGCGCGAAGCCGCGGAGGTCGTGCTCTTCGCCGGAGCCTCCTCGATCGATCCCCTGGACGCCGCCTATTCGGAGCTGGAGGCCGCGGGCGGCGAGCTGCTCAGGCAAGGCGCGCCGGCGCACCCTGGCAGCATGCTCTGGCTGGGCCGGCTGGATCGGACGGCGGTGCTGGGCGTGGCCTCCTGCGCCGGCTTCGGCCGGAACACCGCCCTCGACCTGGTCCTGCCATTCGTCTTCGCCTACGGCGAGGCAGGCGAGCTGGACTTCCGTCGCCTCGGCTACGGCGGCCTGGTCGAATCAGGCGCCGGCCGCCGATTCCCCCCTTACCCCTGACCGTGGCCGCCCTTACCCTCCCCTTTGCGGGGAGGGTAAGGGAGGGGGTGCAACTCGATCGTCGGCATCACCAACCCCTCCGGCCAACGTGATCCCTCGAAGGCAACCAGGAAGCCGTCCACACTCCGCACCAACGTCTCCAGCTCGACGCCGCGGTGGCGCGGCAGGTACTGCCGCAGGTAGTCCGCTCCGCTGCGCCACTTGTTGACCGCGCCCCGCCGGTTCCGGCGGCCGTAGTGCAGGCACCCCGCCGCGACCTGGATCAGACCCTTGTAGAAGCCGCCATCAGGCCCTTTGCGGTCCGGCATCCAGGCCTGCTCCCACGCTTCATGCGACTCCCAGTAGAGCCCCGCGTTGAACAGCTCGACGCCGCGCCCCAAACTCACGGCCCAACCTACAATCGGAGCGGTCGATGACCGAATTGCGGGGGAAACAGGTTTCCCCCCCAGCCCCCTTCCGCAGAGTGTCGTTTGGGAGTCGCCGCGAGATAACAACTCATACGGCCGGAGTGAATCCGGCCTCTCGAGGCACGTCTGGGACTCACTTCTTGGATCCCCGTCGATGACCGAGGCCGTTGCCGAGTACAGCCGAGTCAACCTGTCGAGCGACCCTGTCTATCGCTACATCAGGGTCACCAAGCCGGGTGGCGTGCCCGGCGCCGCGGCCGAGCAGGACCTGATCGACCATCCCTGGCTGCAGCGCCTGCGCCGCATCCACCAGCTGCAGAGCGCCTGGTGGGTCTTCGCCACCGCCGAGCACTCGCGCTTCCAGC
>JALYYF010000181.1 GCA_030946725.1 Candidatus Dormiibacterota bacterium | reverse complement strand
TTGCGGGGAATGCGGCGCGGCAGATGGCGTGCATGGGCGCTGAAGATCCGGTCGGGCTCTTCGGCCGCACCTCTAGGATGCTACGCCGACATCGGTCACGAATGGAGAAGCACTCCCGGCGCGATCTCCCTAGCCTGCGAGACATGCAACGGCAGAGTAACCGCTCAAAGGAGAACGTAATGGCAAAAGGCAGAGTCGACCAGCTGGTTATTCCGGTCAAGGACCTCGGCGCCGCCAAGGGGCTGTACAGCAAATTGCTCGGAGTCGATCCGTACGTAGATTCGCCGTACTACGTCGGCTTCCGCGTCGACGGCCAGGAGATCGGTCTCGACCCTCATGGAAAGGGCCCCGGCCCGATCCCGTACTGGGAGACGGCAGACATCGAGGCCTCGATCCGCGAGCTTGTCGCCGCCGGAGCGAGCGAGCGCGACGCCGTGCGTGACGTCGGCAGGGGATTGCTGGTGGCTTCGGTGACGGATGCGGACGGCAACGTCATCGGCTTGCGACAGAACCCTTAGAAACCAGAAGAAGAGGAGTGAGCTCCATGGCAAATGAAGCTGCCCGCCCAGTACCCCTTCTTCGCACGGGGCTACTTCAAAGTCGACCCCAAGACTGTGACACTGGATCAGGCGCGCAAGCTCGCGGCGCGGTACCCGGTGTTCAGCATCGAGGCCGCCTGATCATGTGGAGGGCGGGGTCGCCGCGCCGCCTTCCACATCTCGAACGAACGCACCATGAACCAGCGACAGGGTCGGGATCGCGGTGAGGCCCCTCCGCCTCCGAGGTCGGCGAGCAGCGAGTACTCACCGGCGGTGAGTGCGCGAGGACGAGGACGGCCGGCGGCCGGCGCCGGAGGAACCGGCCAAGCGTGATGCCGCCGATCACCCCCAACTCGTTTGCGAGCGCACAGGTTGATCGCAATGACCGCGTTCACGCCGGGACTGCACTCCGCTTGCGCCGGTGCGTCCCGGTGGGATGTGCTAGGTGGGCCGACAACGGCCCACCTAGGCCAGCTCACGCGAACGCGACCGTCTTGGCGCCGCTGACGACCTCTTCGACCACCCGGGCCGCCCCCACGATACTGACTCCCGGAGCCAGGTGCTCCTCGGTGATACCGCGTGGCTTGGTGCAGGCGCCGCAGAGCCACACGTTCCCGCCGTTCCCCACGAACTCCTGCAGCAGATCGCACAGCCTGGGAAGGCCGTCCGCCGAGATTCCGTCGGTGCCGCCCGCGGTTCCCAGGCGCACGGCCTCGATGGTGCAGAGTACGGTCGCCTCCTGGCCGGCCGTGGCGGCGATGTTGGCGGCCACGAAGGGCAGGGTGGCCCGCTCGGGGTGCTCCCGCCCCCAAGTGCAGTTGAAGATAAGTCTGTCGCTCATTTGCATCGCTCCACCGTGATGGTGAGGCGCCCGTCGGGCTGCGCCTCTGCGGACTTGACCGCATGCCCGAGCATGCGGGCCAGCGAGGGCAGGTCCTCCCTCGCCGCCGGGTCGCCGACAATGACGGCAAGCGAATCGCCGACGGGGATGGAGTGGATCCGCTGGCGAAACGCCTGTGCCAGTCCATCCGCGCATCCGAGCCTGCCTGCGTCGAATGTGTGGGCGCCCGACGGTTCGCTGACCGGCAGAGGCATGAACCCCGAGCAGAGCAGGTCGATGCGGTCGATGCCCTCGGCCGACGCGTCACAGAACGCAACCTGCTCGATCACCTCCCGACCGCGGCCCTCTCTTCGCAACTGGAACGCCCACGCCAGGCGCCATCGGCCGCAAACCTCCTCCAGCTCGGACCGCCGGGACTCCAGCTCGGCGCATTCACCAAACCAGCCCTCGAAGGTGCGCCGCGCGTCAATCCGACCGCGCCGCTCATCCAGGCCGCGTGGGAGGAGCATCCGCAGCCTCACCTGCGGCGCCAGGCACGCGGCCAGATGGTCGAAGTCTCGTGCCTCCAGAGCTCTCAGGAACTCTCTTGCTACTTCCATGGGATGGAACGGTAGGCAGGCGCCATTCCCCCTACGTTCCCCGGGTGTTCCCCGCCGCCTCTAGCTCATGCTCGACCGGCGGCCGTGGCGCATCGCATCGCATCAAGCGGCTGGCCGGCCCTCGCGAATGCCTCCGCCGCCCGGCTCCAGAAGCGAGCGGCCGCCTCATGGTCGCCGTCGGCGTTCGACAGGTGGCCCCGCACCTCGTCGACTGCGGCCCGCCATGCCTCGCCGCTCCAGAAGGGCAGAGACCGCTCCGCCAGCGCCAGGTAGCTACGGGCCGTGCCGACGTCACCGGCGAGGGCGCAGGCAATCGCGGCGGGCACCTGGAACATGATCTGGCAGAAGTTGCACTGGTCGCCTGGGCCCATCATGGCTTCGGCTTCGTGGACGAGAGCTCTCGCCTCCTGGGGTCCCCCCGCGGCATTGATCAGGGTGCCGTAGACCCGCAGCATGAGGTGCTTCGACAGCGGCGACCAGCGGGCGAGGCGGAGCGCCTGCTCCAGCATCCCGCGAGCCTCCGCGCGCTTGCCCAGGCCAACGGAAGCTTCGGCCAGCCGCGTCAGCGAGTGGGCCTCGCCGGCGGCAGCCCCCAGGTCGCGATGCAGCCGCACCGCCTCCTGTAGGTGCTCCTCCGCCTCCTCCAGCCGGCCCGTCAAAAGCTCGGCCTCCCCTAGCAGCGCCGTGGCGAAGGACACCGCACGTGCCACTCCGGAGTCTGTCGCGGTCTGGCGGAGTGCCAAAGCGAACTCGATGACCCGCTCGTAGGACTCTTGCCCGTACAGCAGGTATTCCGCCCAGCAGAGGTGAGCGTCGAAGATGACGCTGGCGAGCTCCGGTGAGGCGCGCGCTCCGAGCAGCTCAGCGCGAGCCTGCTCGCTCCATTCACCGCGATGGTGGGCGACTAGCCCCCGCAGAGCGATCGAATCGAACATCTCAGGCTGGAGGCCTTCCGCAAGAGCAAGCGGCCGTGCTGCGTCGAGCTTCTCGGCGGCGGCGTCGGCATCGCCGGCGGACCAGGCAACCATGCCCTGCACCAACAACATCCTCGCCCGGTCGGAAGCCTCATGTTGCTCGACATCGACGCCTGACATCGCCTCTGCCGCGCCGGCCATGTCACCGGCGGCTACGTGGAAGCGGGCCAGGCGCGTCCTTACCACGTCTCTCCGCAGCCCAGCAGCAGATATAGCGTCGCGGTAGGCTGACACCGCTGACGGGTCGCCGAGGGCAGCGAGCAGGCCGGCTCGAAGCTCCAGGAGCTGCGGCCTCTGGTCCTGGCTGGCATGCGGCAGCGCCGCCTCGACGTGTACCAACGCGTCGCGGTAGGCGCCGAGCGCACCCGCCGCTTCCGCTGCGCCTTTCAGCCAGGGGACCGCCTCGGCACCGCGCCCAGCGGCGAGCAGATGGTGGCCGACGATGGCCGGTCCCGCTCCCCGATCGGCCAGGCGGGCTGCAGCCAGCCGATGTGCCTGCTCCTGGCGGTGCGGCGGCAGTATCGCGATCAGCCTTTCTCTAACCAGGCCATGCCGGAACCGGTAACCGCGCGGGTCGGGAACCAGGACGCCCGCGGCCAGGGCCTCGTCCAGGAGTTCGAAGGCTCGCTCCTCGCCCAAGCCGCTGAGCACGACGAACTGGTCGGCGGTCAGCACCGTCCCCGCGATTGCGATGCGGGGCAGGACGGACCGCAGCTCCGGCTCCAGGCTGTCTATCCGCGAACTGAGGACGGCGCTCAAACGGGCCGGGATGCGCAGCTCGCCGGAGGGAGAGATGCCGGCGGCGAGCTCCTCCAGGGCAAACGGATTGCCGCCGGCCAGCTCGACGATCCGCCCGACCGTCGCGGAGTCCAGCCGCCGGACGGCCCGGCGCTGGACGATCGCGGCGGCGGCCACGTCGTTGAGCGGGCCCAGGCTCAGCTCACGGACCGACGGCTGCGCCAGGAGGCCAGCGGCGAACCTGGCCAGCGCCCCGCCCGGTTCCTGAGGCCGGCCGGCAGCCAAGACCAGGAGGCGCTCACCGGGACCAGATCCGGCGAGGTAGCTGAGGAAGGCAAGGGTCGCGTCGTCCGCGGCATCGACGTCGTCGATGAACAACAGCACACCCCGAGCGTCCGCGGGGCCTCGCAGCAGCCGGCTGACCGTGAAGAACAGACGCTCGTGTCCGCTTGGCCCGGCCGCCGGCGGCTGGCCGGACTGCGCAGCGGCATGCATTCGCTGAAGCTCGAGGGTCATCGGCTCTGGAAGGCGTTCGAACAGCTCGGGTCGGCGGAACCTCAGGTCCTCTAGGGCATCGAACAGCGGCACGTACGGGAGTCGGCCGGTATCCCGACGCGCTCGCGCTTGGAGAGTGATCCAGCCGGACCGGTCCGCCAGCTCGACCAGAGCGGCGCAGAGCCGCGACTTGCCAACCCCGGTCTCTCCCTGGACCAAGAGGAGGCGTGTGCGGCCGCCTGCGGCGTCCTCGAGGACGGCCGCCGCCGTCGCCACTTCCGCCTCGCGCCCGATGAGCTCTGAGGCCACCAACGCCCGGTCCAGCGCCGCAACGGCAGCGCGGTGAACCCGTACGGCCGCCGCCCCTGGCTCCACCCCCAGCTCGCGATGCAGCACCACCTTCAGCCGCTCGAACTGGCGGACCACCGCCTGGTGGTTGCCGACGGCCGCCTTGACCTGCATCAGCGCCAGATGCGCCTCTTCATCGGTGGGCTCCAACTCCAGCAGCCGCTCCCAGAGCCCTGCCCGTCTCAGCAGCTCCTGGCAAGTCTTGCTCAGCAGCTCTCGCCTCTCCTCGAACCACGGCTCGTACCGGTCCCCGGGCAGCAGCTCGGCGTGATATGCGGCAGCAGCGACGGCGCAGGCGGCGATGTCCAAGCCGGCGAGCGCATTGCTGGCAAGAGACTCGAAACGGTCGACGTCGGTGGTCACCTCGCGGGCCGGCCACAGGGCGACCTCCTCGTTGCGCAACAGCAATGCCGTCGGATCTTTCAGCGTGCGGCGGGCGTAGTACACCGCCTTGCGAAGGCGCGGCAGCGCGTCGGCTGGCGGAAGGTCCGGCCACAGCAGGTCTGTGACCTGCTCCCGGTGCAGATGCCGACCCGGCGCAAGCGCCAGGAGCTTGACAAGGGAAGCGGCGTGACGTCTCCGCCAGGCCTCCTCGGAGATGACTGTGCCGGCATCCTCGATGCGGAAACCCCCGAGAAGGTGGACGCGGACGGCGGAGGCGGTCGCCGCAGGCGTGCCGGCCGTCACATGCGGGCTGATCAAGTCTCGGAGCGAATCTTCGCCCGCCTGGGCCGGCTTGGCAATGGGCGGACAAGTACAACCTGAGTGCGCTGAAGCTGTATGAGCGCCGTGGAAGGGAGCTGGTGGAAAGCCGCAGACTCAGGCGCTGCTGACAGTGGTGAAGCTGGCCAAGCTGCGCGAGGCCAGACAGGGAATGCGCAAATGACCGATTGGTGCCCCGCGAGGGATTCGAACCCCCGGCCAAGTGCTTAGAAGGTATCTGGCCCCTATCGCTGTAGCTCGAACTCGGGATTCCCGCCAGAATGACTGGAATTATCGTGCGAGTTTGAAGCAGGATCTGCTCCGATCGCGGAGAGCCACCGTCTCTGGACCCACATAAGGGTATACGGCGCTGCTCACCTTCAAGCGGTCGGCGGGTCGGAGGGCAATGATCATCCGACAGGCGCGACGACCTCGATCACGCCGCCGTCGAGGGCGCCGTGGTTGTGCGTGGTCGGTCCCAGCGCCTTTCGCCGAGGTCGACGTGCTGCGGGCACACCCCACTGATGAAC
>JALYYF010000165.1 GCA_030946725.1 Candidatus Dormiibacterota bacterium | reverse complement strand
AGACCGAGCCGAAAGGGGCATCGCTGGTGGCGCCGGCGAGCCAGCAGGGGCCGGACGGCGCCTCGGACTCGCAGCGCATCTTCCACTCGCTCCAGTGCGTGACCAACAACGGCGCTGGCAACGTCGGCGGCGGCGGAGCGAGGCTCGCGCCGGCCGCACCGCCCCTGCGACCGCACTAAAGCAGAAAGCACGGTAGATCCCTCCTCGCTGGGGGCCGGGGCCCGGGCGCGCCGGCCTTCGAGGGGGGATGACCCCGGGCCCTCTCAGCCCTGGCGGCCGCGCACCTCGACCTGGCCGCCGCGGACGCGCGTCTCCAGCCGTGGCTGCGGAAAGGTGGCCGGTCCCCGGCAGACCGCGCCGTCGGCCAGGCGGAACCTGGAGCCGTGCCAGGGGCAGGTCACCACGCCCTCGCTCACCTCGCCCTCATAGAGGGGGCCTCCCAGGTGCGAACAGGTGCCCTCGATGGCGTGCACCCGCGCCCGGTCCCGGTAGAGCAGGATGTGGCGCCCGGCGACCTCCGCCGGCTTCATGGCGCCCTCGGTCACCTCGGACTCGGCGGCCACCGGCGTCCAGTCCTCCGGCCCGGAGACCCAGGCGTCGCGGTTGACCATGACCCCGCGTCCGAACACCAGTTCCCCGCCCAGGTAGGCGGCTGCGGAGCTCACCGAGAGGCCGGCTGCCGAGAGCATCATGGCCGTCCCCTTGCGGCGGCGGAGCCTCGCGCTGAGGGATAGCCCCTGCAGGGCGAGGCCGCCCACGTTGAGCAGGCCGTGCAGGATGCCGAGACGCCGGTCCCGTCCCACCGTGTCGCTCCAGTCGGCGAAGCCGCTGGCGGCGGCGCCCACCGCACTGGCGGAGCCCACGGCGCTCAGCACGCCCGCGGACTTGTGCGCGCCGACCAGGTCCAGGAGCAGCGACGCGCTCCACATGCCGATCGGGAGGTCGGTGAGGACGGGGTGCAGGGCGTGGCCCAGCCAGCGCCCGTGCAGGAAATCCATCACCTTCTCCGCCTGGGGCATCTCGAGCAGCGGCTTGGCCAGTTCCATCACGTAGTCGGCCGCCTGGTCGAGCCAGGCCTGCTCCTCGATGGGCCCGATGACTCTTGAGTTCCACGAAGATTCCATCGTCCAGGGCTGGCTCGTTTCCATGAAATCTCAGGCTAGCAAAAGGGCCCGACCACCTCGGCACGCTTTGTAGTGAATAGCGTCCGCGATGTTCATTGGAGGAACGACATGGCCAAGGCGGGACGGTGGCCGCGGAGGAGCCTGGGACCGGCCGAAGCTCGATCAGGTGAGGTTGGTCGGGTCGAGCAGCTCCTCGCGCGGCCGCTCGATGCGCCGGCGGGAGTGCATGATCTCGATCAGCTTCTTGCGACCCTTGGGCGGGCCGATCATGATGGCGCCCACCAGGCGGTCGTTGTGGAAGAAGAGCTTGCGGAAGAAGCCTTCTTCGAACGAGAAGGTCCGCACCGACTGAAGGTCCGGCTGCACGTCCGGGGTGACGCCCATCACCGCCATAGTCGAGCCGAACATCGTCGTCGTGTAGGTGGGGACGTCGAAGAACTCCTCATCGGCTCCCGCCATGTTGTGAGCGGCCAACTTGCCGTGGGCCAGTGCGTTGTCCCAGGTGCCCATCTGGTTGTGCTTGCCAACCATCAGGTCGTAGAAGACCGCGATGTCCCCGGCGGCGTACACGTCCGGAACGCTGGTGCGGAGCCTGGAGTCGGTCACGATGCCGCGCCTTGTCTCGACGCCGGTGCCCTGCGCCGGCTCGACGTAGTAGTCGAGGCCGACCCCGTAGGTCAGCATGTCGAACTCGATACGGTGGCCGTTGAGCGTCTCGCCCCGGTAGTGGCCGTTGCAGCGCTGGAAGCGCGTGACCTCGTCCGAGACGACGAACTCCACGCCGGCCTGCTCTCCGAGCTTCCGGCAGAGCTGACCGCCCTCCGCGTCGAGCACGTAGCGGAGGAACCAGGGGCCGCGCATCACCCAGGTCACCTGCGCCCGCTTTCGATAGGCGATGCCCTCGGCCAGCTCGTAGCCGATGAAGCTCCCGCCCATGACCAGCACGCGGCGTGAGGCGTCGGCCTTCTCGATGATCGCGTTGGTGTCGTCCAGCGTCTGGAATCCGAGGACCCCGTCGACCTCGTCGCAGCCCGGCCAGGGCGGCGGCTTCGGGCGACCCCCGGTGGCGATCAGCAAGGCGTCGTAGGGGAACTCCTGTCCCCGGTTGGTGCGGACCACCCTGCTGCGGGGGTCGACCTCGGTGGCCCAGGTCTCGAAGTGGATCTCGAGGCCCCTTTTCTCATAGTCCTCGACCGTCCGCATCAGCACCTTCTCCTCGCGCACCTGCCCGCGAAGGTAGCGAGGAAGCGCGACGCGGTTGTAGAGAGGGTGTCTCTCGGCCGCGATCATGACGATCGACGACTCGGGGTCGATCTTGCGCAGCTCTTCGGCGCAGGTCTGCCCCGCGATGCCGTTGCCGAGCACGACGTAGCGGCGGCTCACCGCCGGCTAGCTCGCCAGCTCGCGGGCGTACGCGTATCGCTGAACCTGGCCATCGGCGAGATGGTATCCGACCTCGGTGAAGTCACGGCTGGCCGGGTGGCCCGGCGGCGCAAACAGGCGCACGCCCTCGTAGCCCTGCGAGTCGGCTTCGAAGCGAAGGCCCATCAGAAGGTCTTGAAGGACGGCGCCCGAGCCGATCACCACGCTGACCGCCAGCCGGTTGTGCGGATTGGCCTCCAGCAGCGCGAGCGCTCGTCCCGCCGGCCCGACCCGGACGCGACCCTCCGTGGCCAGGCGGCGGAGCAGCTGCTCGTCCAGCTCCGCGACCTCCTCCCAGTCCGCGTTGACGCCGCCGTAGGCCTCCCAGGCCGCGTCCTCTCCGAGCCGGCCGATCAGTCCCGCCACCTCATCGGCCGAAGCGAGGCGCGGCAGGTCAGGTCCCTCGACCCTCCCCGAGAGCCAGACCGCGCAGTGCACCAGCCGCCGGAAGCCCTCCGATTCGAAGAGCCGGCAGGCGGCCGGGTTGCCGGTGACCGCGCGCATCTCGCGGAAGCCCTGGTCGCGAGCCTCCTCGATGCCGTGGCGGAGCAGGGCGCGGCCGACGCCGCGGCGGCGGTGCTCCTCGGCGACGCGGAGCCCCTCGTAGAGCACGACGCCCGAAGTCGTAGGGCGCATCCGGTGGAAGGCGACCACCGTCCCCTGATCCTCGGCCACCTCGAATGTGGAGGCGGGGTCCGCCATCCAGCGGTCGAAGACGTGGGGCAGGTAGTCGGTCCCTTCCCACACCCGCGCCGTTATCTCCATGACCCGCGCCCGATCGGCCGGCCGCAGCGGCCTGAACTCTAGGTCCGTGGCTTCCAGTGCAAAATCCCCGCAGTAACCTCCCCCGCGTCATACAGCAGTGTGCCATCTTGCTGCGGCTGCAGGTTGGCCTCCAGCCAGGCGCGGCCGGCGGCCTCGTCCCAGTAAGCGCCCAGGTGCAGCCGGCAGTCCTCGGCGGCCGCCTCCAGTGACTGGAAGCTGAACGCGGCCGGGTACCTGAGAAAGCTCAGCTCTGGCGCCACGTCGAGCTGGCGCAGCAGCAGGAAGCAGTCGCGCAGGCGTGGCTCGCGCACGCGGGACGCCGCCACCATCCGCTCCGCGGGGTGCGCGTGCTGGGAGTCGCGCATGACGAGGAAGACCCGCTCGCGGGCGTGCCGCTCCAGCTTCTCTATGAAGGGGACCGGCTCGGCAACCGCGTAGAGGACGTGCACGCAGATCACCAGGTCGGCCGGCGCGGGTTCGGCGTCCTCCCAGGTAGAGGCGATCACCGTCATGTTCTCTGTGGGAGGGATCTGGTCACGCATGCCCTGGGAAGGCTCCACGGCCGTCACCCAGTCCAGGCTGCGCGCCAGCTCGGCGGCGTGGCGACCGGTGCCCGCGCCCACGTCGATGAGCGTCCGGGTGGGGCTCAGCCAGGGCGCGAGGAAGCCGAGAAAGAGGTCGTCCTGCGAGCGGCGCCAGACGCCGAAGGAACGTGCGCGCCGGTCCCAGTAGCCTTCCTGGCGGTCGCCCTTCTGCGCCGCCCTGGACTCGACCAGGTGGCGCCAGTGAGCGGCCCAGTCGACGTCGAGCACGGGGTCCACAGCGCGATTATCCGCAAAGGTGTAAGGACCTCGGAGGGCGTGCGTGCCGGGACAGCGGCCCGGAAAACGCAGCGGGAGCTTGGCCTACGTCCTCACTGGAAGGAGGAGGTCGATCTCATCGCGGCGGCGGTAGAACTCGATACTCGGGCGCGTCTCATCCGCGACGGCAGTCTGGACCAGCGCGGCGAAGGTCGAGCCAATCTGCTCGTAAACAGCCGGCGGCTCGCCACGCAGGCGTGTTCGCAGGTACGTGCCACCCGGGAGTGTGGCCGACTCCAACCCGAATGCCGCCGGGTCGTCTTCGTCCTGAATCTGCACGCACGCACGGTATTCGGATGTGGCGGTGTCGAAAGCGCCGAAGAACCTACGGCCTCGCAGAGTTGGGAATTGTGCCTCCAGCCGCTCCCACGCCAGTCTGATGGCCTCGGGGTCGTCGACGGCTCGTACGAACATCACCGGTGTCTCGTCGCGATCGACCAAATCCGTGGCCAGCGTCACAGACCATTCCTCCGCTCGGCCGGCGTGACGTTGTGATTGAGCCGGAACAGATTGGCCGGGTCATATTCGGCCTTCACCCTGGCCAGGCGATCGTAGTTGGGGCCGTACGCGGCCCTGACTCGGTCGGTTCCCTCCTGCCCGAGGTTGTTGGCGTACGCAGCTCGTTCGAGAAACGGCTCCATCGTGACCGACGCAGCCGTCGACAGCTCGTCCGGGCTGTTGCTAGCGAATTCGTGATAGAAGCGCAGTGCGTCACGGGCCTGCAACGGCGGATATGTCACGCCGCCACCGAGCACGGCCGCGACCGGATGCACCCTGTAGATGAATGACGTGACGACTCCGAAGTTTCCGCCGCCGCCTCGGAGGGCCCAGAACAGTTCCTCGTGCTCTGTCTCGCTGGCGGTGAGCAGCCTGCCGTCGGCCGTGACCACGTCGGCCGCGATCAGGTTGTCGCAGGCGAGGCCGTACCGCCCGTTGAGCCAGCCGATCCCCCCACCGAGCGTCAGACCGGCGATCCCTGTCATGGATACCACTCCGGTCGTCGTCGCCAGCCCGAAGGATTGCGTGGCGGAATCGAACTCACCCAGGGTCAGGCCCGGCTCGGCCAGCGCCACCCGGCGGTCGGGATCGACCCGGACGCCCTTCATCGGCGACAGGTCGACCATGACGCCCCCGTCGCAGACAGCCGTGCCGGCGACGCTGTGTCCGCCGCCCTTCACCGAGAGAGGAAGTCCGTTCACGCGGGCACAGTTCACCGCGGCGACCACGTCGGCCGCCTCGGCGCAGCGCACGATGGCCGACGGCCGCCGATCGATCATCGCGTTGAAGACACGCCGGGCCCGCTCGTAGCCGTCTTCCCCTGGGCGGAGGACGGCGCCATGGACGGCTCGGTCGAGGCTCTCCAGGCTGAGGGCTTCAGCCATCACGCCATTGAACCCTAGCAGCCCCCTGGGCCGGCCCCGCGGTGTCCTCCTCCAGATGGGTTGTGGCTGGCAGGCTACTGATTGGGGATTGTGCTCGGGGGGTCCCCGTGTGCTATAGATTGCGCTGGCTGTTCGGGGGTTCGAGGAAAGTGCTGCGACGGGCGCGTAGCGGTGAGCTGGCACGTGGACCAATTCAGGTCGGCGTGCGGTCGGAAGAGATCCGGCCGGAACTACTGTCGCGCGAAGACGGGGCCGAACTCGCCCGCGCTCTCCTCGAATGGACTGAATGGCCGCAGGTTCGGCTGGTCTCAGTTCTCAAGGAGGTGGCCAAGGAGTGCGAGCTGCCTGTCCCCGGTCTCGATACGGTTACCGTCAGCCGCTGGG
>JALYYF010000144.1 GCA_030946725.1 Candidatus Dormiibacterota bacterium | reverse complement strand
GGAGTGAGGCGGCGGCCGCCCGGACGCGGGACGAGATAGCGGCGGAGATCGACGAGGCCCAGCGCAGGGCGATGGAGTTCCCACGACCCTCGGCCGATGACGTCTACAACCACGCCTACGGGGCTCCACCGGAGCGCCTTCAGCGGCAGCGTCGGGAGACGCTGCAAGCGGGGGACTGACGATGCCGGACGGACCCCGGGTTGCGGTCGTGGGTGGCTCGCTCGGCGGGGTCACGGCCGGCCTGGTGCTGCGGGACGCGGGCTGCGACGTCCAGGTCTTCGAGCGCTCAGGCTCGCCGCTGCAGGAGCGGGGCGCGGGGATCGCCGTGCTGGAAGCGACCGTCCGCTACCTGGTCGAGCACAGGGTCGTGGCCCTGGACGGCATCTGCACCTCGACCGAGTGGCTCCGATACCTGAATCACGACGGCTCGGTGGAGTACGAGGAGCGGCGAGGCTATCTCTTCTCTTCCTGGAACACGATCTACCGCACGCTCATCGGCTGCCTGGGAGCGGATCGCTACCGGCTCGGCAGCGAGTCGGTCGGCTTCGACCAGGACGGGTCCTCGGTCAGGGTGGCGTTCGCCGACGGCAGTTCGACCGGCTGCGACCTGCTGGTCGGCGCCGACGGCGTGGGGTCGACCATCCGCCGGCTGCTGCTGCCGGAGGTCGAGCCGCGCTACGCCGGCTACGTCGCCTGGCGGGGAACGGTGTCCGAGGACCTGCTTTCGCCTGCCACCTTCCAGGCGCTGGACGGCGCCATCACGTATCAGAAGTTCCCGAACAGCCACATCCTCGTCTACCCGATCCCGAGCAAGGAAGGGTCGGTCGAGCGCGGGCGGCGGCTGATGAACTTCGTCTGGTACCGCAACGTGGGCCCGGGCCAGGAGCTGCGGGAGCTGCTGACCGGCCGCGACGGCGAGGTGCGGTCCTCCTCGCTGCCTCCCGGCGCGGCGCGTGACCAGTACCTCGAAGAGATCCGGAGTTTCGCGGGGGGCCAGATGGCCCCGCCCGTGGCCGAGGTCGTCCTGGGCACCGAGCAGCCTTTCGTCCAGGTGATCTTCGACCTGGAGGTCCGGACCATGGCCTTCGGGAGGGTCTGCCTGATCGGCGACGCCGCCTTCGCGGCGCGGCCCCACGCCGCCGCCGGCACGGCCAAGGCGGCCGCCAACGCCTGGGCGCTGGCGGAGGCTGTGGCGGCGGCGGGGGGCGATGTTGTGGCCGCGTTGCGCCAGTGGGAGCCATCGCAGCTTGAGCTGGGCCGGAACCTGGTCCGGCGGGCGCGCCAGATCGGGGATCGCTCCCAGTTCGGAGGCCCCTGGGTTCCGGGGGATCCGTCCCTGGTGTTCGGGCTGTACGAGCCGGGTCGCTGAGACGTACCCCCTCCCTACCCTCCCCGCAAGGGGGAGGGGGAGACGCGGAGTCCGCACGTGGCCCACGCTCTTGCGGTGAACCGGATCGAGCCGTCGCCGGATGGCGGCAGGGACGCCCGGATGCGCTCTCGGAGGTCCCCGCGGCGCGCCTCGGTCAGCGACATCGCGTACGCCGGCGCGGGTCCCTGCCCACCGAGGAAGGGGAACCAGTAGTCGTCGAAGTCTCTGAAGAGCGTCGGGACGTCGACGGCCCGCACCGACACGTCCTCCAGCCCCGCTTCGGTGAAGAGCCGTTCCAGCGCCTCGGGGCGGCAGATCGGGAAGCGCCTGCCCTCGTCCAGCTCCCGGGCGGCGGGATCGAGCCCCGCGGCGGCGTCCCAGAAGCGGCGCATGAGCTGCATCTCGCCGGCGTAGTCCCACACGTACGCTGCCACGACACCACCTGGCCGCGTCACCCTCGCCATCTCAGCCAGCCCGCGGCTCGGCTCGGGTAGGAAGTTCAAGACCAGCCCAGAGACGGCTGCGTCGAACCCACCATCCTCGAACGGAAGCGCCTGCGCGTTGCCCTGGCGGAACCGTGCGCGATCATCGCGAACCTGCTCGTGGGCGTAGGCCGCGTAGCCTTCGGACGCGTCGATGCCGGTCACCGACGCCGGCCGCGCGAAGGCGAGGATGGTGGCGCTCAGCGCTCCGGTGCCGCACCCCACGTCCAGCCAGCGGCTCTCCTCCGGCACCGCCAACCATGACAGGAACTCACGAGCGACGAGCCGGCTCCAGCGCCCGACGTATGGCTCATATGCGGCGCCACTCGCCCAGATGCTCATTGCGGCCTCCGCCTCCAGGAAGTACCCCCTCCCCACCCTCCCCGCAAGGCGGAGGGAAAAGTCTCAGGCGTCACTGGAGAGGCCGGATTCACTCCGGCCGTGTGAGTTGTCTCTTCCAAGCGATTCCCAAGCGGCACTTTGGGGAAGGGGGCTGGGGGGGAAACCTGTTTCCCCCGCACTCTCTAGGCGTGAACGGGTGCCTCCAGGATGGTGCGGAAGCGCTCCAGGTATTGCATCAGGCCGCGCTGTGTCTGGGCGTCGGGTTGGAAGGCTACGTCGAAGAAGGTTTCGGTTACGCCGGCTTCGCGCAACTTCAGCACATCGTCGCGGATCTGGTCCCAGGTGCCCACCGTGACCGGCCGGTTGGCGTCGTCCACGCGAGTCTCGGTGCGGGTGACCAGGCAGCGCATCACGATGGGCATGTTGTCGACGGCACGGCCGCGCTCGCGGGCCGCCTCCTTGACCGCCTGCATCATCGAGATAAGCGCGTCGACGGGCGCGCAGCAGCCGGTGAAGCCGTCGGCCAGCCGGCCCGCGCGATCGAGGGCCTTGGGCACGAACGCCCCGACGATGATCGGCGGGTGCGGCTTCTGGATCGGCTTGGGGCCGATGTAGGCCGGGTCCAGGTGGAAGTACTTGCCGTGGAACTCGACCGGGTCGGGCCCCCAGACCGCCTTCATGCACACGATGGCCTCTTCGCCGATCCGCCCGCGCTCCCTGAACGGAATACCGGCGGCGTCGCACTCATCCTCCGACCAGGCGAGGCCGACGCCCACGATCAGGCGGCCGTCGGAGAGCACATCCATGCCGGCCAGCCGCTTGGCGAGCATGACCGGGTTGTACCAGGGGATGTTGATGACGCTGACGCCCAGGCGGATCCGTTCGGTGACCGCCGAGGCGAAGGTCAGGCAGGTCAGGTGCTCGAGGTGGTTCTTGTACTCCTCGTTGAGCTTTCCGTCGGGGGAGACTGGATACGGCGTCTTGGCGTTGACGGGCGCCAGCAGCCGCTCGTTGGTCCAGAGCGAGTCGTAGTCGAGCTTCTCGGCCTCGGTCGCGACCAGGAGCATGTTCTCCCGGCTGGCCACCGGGCCCTGGTGCGGAAGCGCGAATCCGAGCTTCATGGCGTCCTCCTTACTCCCACGGCGACTCCCGAGCCTGGCGGCCGGAGCCACTTACATGGTGCCATCCGTGGGCGCATGCTAGGT
>JALYYF010000123.1 GCA_030946725.1 Candidatus Dormiibacterota bacterium | reverse complement strand
GTTCGACTGCCGCGTCGAGGTGCTCACCAGCCGCTCGACCCAGCCGCTGGCGGAAGCTGCGCGGGACGCGGACCTGGTCTTCCTGGCCGCTCCGCTGACACCCGAGACCGCGGGCATGGTCGGCGCGGGGGAACTGCGGGCGATGGGGCCGCAGGCCTGGATCGTCAACGTGGCGCGCGGCGGGCTGATCCGTACGGAAGACCTGGTGCGGGCGCTCTCTGAGGGATGGATCGCGGGGGCGGGGCTGGACGTGACCGACCCCGAGCCGCTGCCGGAGGGACATCCGCTATGGGACCTCGACAACTGCCTGATAACGCCCCACGTGGCCTCGGTCGAGGAGCTCGCCAGGGAGCCCTACGCCCGGCTGGTGACCGAGAACGTGCGCCGCTTCGCAGAGGGCCGGGAGCTGCTGGGGCTGGTTGACCCGGAGCGCGGTTACTGAGCCGTCGCCGTCCCGGAGCGTCATCAGGCAGTGTGCGGCCGTCTTGTCCTGCTCGCAAAGGGGTTACGACACAGCGCCGGACACAGCATCCGCCGGCTGGCCAGGGTCGCCGGACGGCCGCGTCTGAACGCCACCACCTTCAGGTTGGTCGTGCGCAGTCGAGCGGTTGGGGTGCCCGGATGCGGTTGTCCGCCATGATCTCCTTGGCGAACCACCACAAGAGGCTCAACCTACCCAGGCGGAGAACCGCGGTCATGGACCAGGATCTGGCGAGCGGCATCGAGCGAGCCTTGTTCGGCGCCGTCCGCCGTGACACCATCGACGGCTGGCTCAGCAGTCACCTGCGAGCTCGACTCGGCGTTGACCTGTCCCAGATCGTTTTCCGCTCAGGCCGTATCGCCGCGGTCTACGGCGCCACTCTCGACGACGGCCGGCAGGTCGCCGTCAAGGTGCACAGGCGCCCGGCCGACCTCGCATACCTCGGCGCCGCCATCGCCTGCCAACGACGGCTGGCCGCCGCAGGTTACCCGTGCCCGAGACCGCTGGACGGTCCTGCCACCACGGATGGCCTGACGGCCGTGATCGAGACGCTGCTCACCGACGGCCTACCCGGCGATGCGCACGAGCCGAGTATCCGGCGGGCGATGGCTGAGGCCCTGTTCGAGCAGCTCGAACTCCTGCGCGGAGCTGCGGTTGACGGCCTTCGTGCCGGGGCTCCCGCCTGGAGCCACTACGAACATGGCCCGTGGCCCGTACCGCACGACCCGATCTTCGACTTCACCATCACCCTGCAGGCGTTCGCCTGGCTGGACGAGCTGGCCCGACGAGCAGCCGCCGTCCTTCAGCAAGCACGTCCACCCGACGCGATCGCACATGGCGACTGGACCTGCGGAAACGTCCACTTCAAGGACAGCCGGGTGAGCTCCTCCTACGATTGGGACAGCCTTGCGGCAGCTCCCGAACCGGTGCTCGTGGGGCTGTCGGCCAGTAGCTTCACCTCGGGCAGCACTGCCGGTGCCACGACGCCGACCCCGGAGGAGGTGACCGCATTCCTCCGCGACTACGAGGAGCTCCGGTCACATCCCTTCGATGAATCCGAACAACGAACTGCCGCAGCGGCCGTCACCTGGGTCCTGGCGTACAACGCACGCTGCCAGGTCAGCTTCCTACCTCGCGGCGGACTGCTTCCTGGCGGGTCGTGGCTGCACGCCCTCGCGATCCAGGGCGACGCATATCTCGACCTTCGCTGGTAACCCGGCCGCACGCAACCGAAGACGGTGGACTCGCGGGTCCACCACCAGTTGCCCAGCCCTGGTGTTGGTGCGAGCCACTGGGATTCCGGTCCGAACGGGAGCCGTCCTCCCGCAATGTGCTAGCGAAGAGCAGCGCTGAGCCGGGCTCGGGCACCCGGTTCGAGATATGCGAGGTACTCCTCCAGCACGTCCCAGTCAACTTCGACAGGCCCCCGCCTGCCCAGTGCCGATCAGATCCATCCTTCTTGACTCCGGACACCCAGTACTCATCGCCAGTGGCCACGTCGACGTGATTTCCGGACACGCCTTGATGGCGCTTCAGCGTGAGGCCGCGGTAGTAGATCGTCCGGCCGGTCTTGGACGTGCGGACCCGACCAATCCAGGCGGGACCCCGATCACCCTGATCGGATTTCAACTCGACGTACATGATCCGTTCGACGTGTGCCATCCGGCAAAAGCTACAACTGGCAGATCGCTGAGGCCAAAAGGGGAAGCGGGCCCCCGAGCACGTCGCCGTTGCATCCGGAGCGGTGGACCGGCACGCTCACACACGGCGCACCGACCGGCTGAGGGCGGCGGCGAGGGCCGTGAGCTCGATCGCCGCGGCGGAAGCCCAGAACAGCAGGCCGAGGTAGCGAGAGGCCAGGGCTCCGGCCGTCACGAGGCCCAGGGGCTCCAGGCCGACGGAAGAGAACATCGCCAGCGACATCACCCGCCCCTGCATGCCTGCGTCCGTGCGCCGCTGCATCCAGCTGATGAGGTAGGTGGTACCGGCGCCCTCGACCACCCCGACGACGACCATCACGGCCAGCAGCACCGGCAGCGTGGGGGCGAGGCCGGTGGCGGCAATCCCGGCGCCCAGCAGGGCCACCACCCCGATCATGACCCAGCCAAAGCGGGCTGGGGCGGGCCGTGCCCCCGCACCGAGCGATCCAAGCGTGGACCCGATGCCCCACGCCGCGAAGGTGGTCCCCAGCGCGATCGCCCCCTGGCTGAAGCGCTGGTATGCCAGGGCGGGCAGCCCCACAAGCACGGCGCCGATCGCAAAGAGATTGAGCGCCGCCATAACGAGGAGGGTGGCCCGCAGCGGGACGTCACCCCAGACGTGGAGGACGCCGTCGCGGATGTCGGCCAGGGGGTTGGTCATCGAAGTGCCGGAGGCCCGCCCCCCGGCCGGCAGCAGCAGCACCAGCAGGCCTGCCAGGACGGAGCCCGCCGCGTCCGCGCCCAGGGCCCAGCCCGCGCCCGCAGCCGCAACCACCACCCCGGCGGCAGCCGGGCCAAGCACGATCGCGGCGGTGCGGCTGATGTTCAGGAGGGCATTGCCCGCCTCCAGCTGATCTGCCGCCACTAGCCGAGGCAGCATCGACGTGCTGGCGGGGACGAAAAAGGCCGAGGTCGCGCCCACCAGGACCGCGCCGGCGAACAGCTCCCACAGCTGAACCGAGTGGGTCCACGTCAGGACGGCCAGGACGCCCACCACCACCCCGCGGGCCAGGCCGGCCACCAGCATCGTGCTGCGCGGCGAGAAGCGATCGCTCAGCGCGCCGCCCAGCAGCATGAGGACGGCGAGCGGCACCGAGGCCGCGGCCAGCACCGAACCGACGGCCAGGTTCGAGCCGGTGAGCTGGAGCGTCAGCCAGGCCACCGCGACGAAGTTGAAGAAGCCTGCCATCAGGGAGGCGAACTGGGCGGTCCAGAGCACCAGGTAGGACCGGGACCGGAGAACGGCGCGAAGCGGAGACTCGGGCGGGCTCGGCGTCTTGTTATCGGCGTCAGCATACAGTGTAGACATGCTGGCCAGTATAAGTATGCGCCGTATACTTCGCAAGTCATGCAACGGTCGGATGGGTCAAAGCGGCGGGGCCTCTCGAGGGAGACGATCGTGGCGCGGGCCCTGGAGCTCGGCAACGCGGAAGGTCTGGACGCTGTGAGCCTCCGGCGCCTGGCCCTGGACTTCGGCGTGACCCCGATGGCGCTCTACCGCCACGTGCGTGACAAGCAGGACCTGGTCAACGCGATGACCGAGGCGGTGATCGAGGGGCTCGACCTCAAGGTCGGTTTCA
>JALYYF010000120.1 GCA_030946725.1 Candidatus Dormiibacterota bacterium | reverse complement strand
TCGATCCTGCCGGAGGCAAGACGCCTGGTCACCCATGGTCCTTACGCCCTGAGCCGGCACCCGCTCTATCTCGGCGAGGCGGTTGCCGCCCTCGGGCTGCTGGCCACCTCCGCCGGACTCACCGCCGTCCTGCTGGCCGCGGCAGCCCTCGGCGTCCAGCTCGTGCGCATGCGCTGGGAGGAGTCGGTCCTGAGCGGGGAGTTCCCCGAGTACGCGGCCTATGCGCGTCGCGTCCCACGGTACCTTCCCTTCCTCGCGTAAGGAGAACCTCCGACGCGTGCGCCTTCCCTGTTCCTTCACCTGGCGATCGGGTTCGCGTCGCGTCGACCGGACGGCCCGCGGGCAGTCAGGCCAGGCGCTCGTGGAGCTTGCCCTCGCCTCCATCGTGCTCCTGCTCTTGCTCATGGGCATCGTCGATTTCGGGCTTCTCTTCAGCGACCGGCTGGCCATGTCGAACGCGGCGCGCGGCGGCGCTCGCTGGGCCTCGAAGCACCCGACCAGCTGGTCCAGCGCGACCAGCCCGGACTCCAACACGATCGAGGGCCAGGTGCAGGCGGCCGGGGGAGTGGTCTCCGTTCCCAACAACGACTCCCACCTGACGATCGCCTACTACGACGTGACGGGCGGGACGCCCGTCCTCTGCGGCAGCTACAGCGCCGCCTCGAGCAGCTTCGTCGCCGCCACCGGCTACACGCAGAGCACGTGCGTGATTCCCGGGACCGTGGTCCAGGTCACGATCACCTACACGTATCCCCTGCTGACGCCGGTGCTGTCCAGCCTCTACCCGGGCGGTGTCACAGTCTCCGCGAGCGCCGCCTTCGTGGAGGAGAAGTAGGTGGACCGGCGCCACAGTGCCAGGCAGCGAGGTCAGGCCATCCCGCTTGTCGGCCTCCTGCTGGTCGTCCTGATCGGCATGGCCGGCCTGGTCGTCGATGGGGGACAGCTGACGATGCAGTACCGGGCCAGCCAGAACGCCGCGGACGCCGCCGCCCTCGCCGCGGCGATCCACCTCACCAACGGCTACACGGAGACGCAGTCCACCACGCTGGCAACTACCGTGGCGCAGCGCAACCAGATCCCGACGTCGGACCTCAGCATCGCCTACTACGACTCCTCGGGCGCGCAGACCGCGACGGCCTCCTCCGTCGCCGCGGTCACAGCCACCGTCACCCACACCTTCTCGACGCTCTTCCTGCCCATCGTCGGCATCAACTCGGGCCGCGTCTCCACCGCCGCCACGGTGAGCATCACACAGGGTGGCGCGTCCTGCGTCTTCTGCGTCATGAGCTCCAGCGCGGCCTCGGTCCTGGACCTGAGCGGGAACGGCAGCCTGAGCGTCAGCGGCGGGAACGTGCAGGTCAACTCGTCCGCGACCGGCGCCATCGCGGTCTCGGCCAACGCGACCCTGACCGTCACCTCGGGAAACGTCTACGTCGTCGGCACGGCCACGGGGACCAGCCATATCTCTCCGAGCCCGCTGCACGGTTCGACCGTGACGGACCCATTGTCCTCGGTCCCGATTCCGTCCGTCGCGACTGCGGGCACCGGGTCCACGACGCTGACCCCGGGGGTCTTCTCCTCGCTCAGCGTCACGGGTAACTCGACCGTCACCATGAATCCCGGCACGTACGTCTTCAAAGGCGCAATCACCGTTGCCGGCAACGGGACGCTGACAGGGCATGGCGTGACCATCTACCTGGCGTGCTCGATCTATCCGACCGCGTGCACCTCAGGGCAGAGCGGAGCCTCGATGACCGTGACGGGGAACGGGGTGGTGGACCTCTCGGCGCCGTCTTACGGGACCTACCAGGGTCTGACCGTGTTCGCGGACCGCAACAACACCTCGACCATCGACTTCGGCGGCAACGGCAGCACGCGCTTTGTGGGGACGTCCTACCAGCTGGCCGGCACGCTCAACCTCCATGGCAATGGCAGCAACAGCACCGTCAACTCCAGGATGATCGCGAACAAGGTGGCGATCACCGGCAACTCGGCCGTCACGGACACATACACGCAGTCGGCCAACTACGTGGTGCCGAACGTGCTCACGCTGACCAACTAGGCCATGCCTGCCGGACCACGTTCTGCGGCGGCCCAACGGGGCCAGGCCACGGTGGAGTTCGCGCTGGTGGCCATCATCCTCTTCGTGATGCTGTTCGCCATATTCGACTTCGGCGTCTTCTTCGCTGGAAGGATCACCGCGACCAACGCGGCTCGAAGCGCGGCCCGCTATGCGGCCACCCATCCCACCGCGTGGAGCAACGCCAGCTCCCCACCCTCGAACAGCATCGAGGGCCGGCTGGTCTCGGGTGCGGTGCCCGCTTCCATCAGCAACGACGACTCGCACGTGACGATCTCGTACATAGTCCCGGGCGTCGGCGCCGGCACCACCTGCGGCCATTACAGCGCGAGCAGCAACAGCTTCGTCGCCGCCACCGGCTACACGCAGGCCACGTGCGTTGTGCCCGGGTCACTGATCCAGGTGCACGTCCACTACATCTACACCCTGGCCAGCCCAGCCCTCTCCGCCCTCGGCCTGAACCCCAACAGCATCACCGTCGACGGCTCCGCCGCCGAACTCGAAGAGCAATAAGAACTGCGGGCTTGCGTGTGCCCCCCCTCCCTAACTTTCCCCGCAAGGAGGGACAAATCAGGTGCTAAATCAATTGCCGGCGTCACTGGAGAGGCCGGATTCACTCCGGCCGTCTGAGTCCCTCTTCCCAACGACTCCCATACGCCTCCCTGGGGAAGGAGGCTGGGGGGGAAACCTGTTTCCCCCGCATCTAAAACCTGTTTCCCCCGCATCTAAGGTGAAGGCCCCGCCAGGCGGCGGGGCCTTCACCTTGCGGTGCGTCCTTTCAGGACGCTGTGCTCAAGTTGTTGACGATGGTGTTGAAGACGGTCTGCAGCTGCGTGCGCAGCGCCGTGATGGCGACGATCACGCCGATGGCCACCAGCACGATGATCAGAGCGTACTCGACCATGCCCTGGCCTTCCTGCCGACTGAGGGCAGTGGCCATCTTCGCTCGAATGTTCAGCGCCAGTTGAGTTACTACCATGGGTCCTCCGGGTCTTCGGTTATTCTCCTTCCCGCAGCCGACCATCGGGGGCCGACATTTCTCCTCGTTTAGTAGACGCGCGACCCCCCCTCTCTGATCGGTTTCACATGTTGACGGGGTTGCGCACGCACCTCTACCGGCCGGGCACCCGAACGTAGATCACCGCGACTCGGTCCTCATAGACGCGACGCCAGTCGGGGTCGACGGCGAGCGCATCGCTCAGCGGCGCGTCACGGTTGAAGACGACGTAGTCGACGCCGGCCGACTGCAGCTGACTCTGCCAGTCAGGGCGTATCGACTCGACGTCGGCGTACCTTCGGAGCTGATCGTCGCCCATCAGCGTGGCCTCGCCGAAGACGAACACCCGGCGCTGGGGAGTGGGGTAGAAGCGGTGGACGAGATAGCCGCCCCAACCGTAGGAGTTGAACATTCGCGTCCCGACCTCGGGATGCGCGGCGAGCCAGTCAGAGGCCGCGACGGGGTAGGAGCCGCGTGTCAACGCTTCCTGGGTTGCGAGCCGCCTCTCGGTGGCGACGCCGATGAACACCGCGAGAGTGACCAGCACGCAGGCGGTGACCGCCGCCAGCGCGGGGCTGCCGGGTGTGCGGGGAAGACTCCACCCGCGCTCCCGCGAGAGCCTTTGCCAGGCCTCTCCGTAGAGGCGGACCAGTATCGGAGTGCAGGCGGCGACGAAGATCGGCACGTGACGGACCGACTGGAGGGCCAGCGCGAGTGTTGCCAGCACCAGAAGGACCTCGTAGAGCCGGGGACGACCGAGCGCCAGGCCCGCAGCCAGTGCCAGCACCATGGCCTCGAAGGGCTTGAAGGCCAGCACGTGGAAGTCGGGCGAGAGCCACTCCAGGATCAGGCTCTGCTGTAGCGGGCTGGCCTGAGGCTCAACCGCGTAGACGAGAAGCCTGTAGGTGTAGGGCGTCAGAAGTGCGGCGCCAGCGCAGGCGAGGCCGACGAACCCCAGTCGAACGCCGTCGCGCGCCAGCCGCGGAGTCCGCCCGGCGGCGGCTTCCCCCAGTCTCGCCGCCAGCGCAATCCCGAGCAGTAGGAAGCCGACCAGGAATCCGCCGTGGAGGTTCGCCCACAGCGCCATCACGACCGGAAGCCAGTAGAGGTGCCGGTCGCCGCGGCGCAGAAAGCGCTCGAGCCAGTAGAGCTCCAGGCAGACGAAGAAGAAGGTCAGCATCTGCGCTCGGGGGCCCCAGAATGGGCTGCCCGCGATCGCCGCCAGGGCAAGAACCAGCGCGAGGATCACGTAGGGCTGGGGCTCCAACTGCGAGCGCCGGTAGAGCAGCCAGATCCCGGCCAGCGTGATCGCTCCGAAGAGAAGGCTGATGCCGGCCAGCCCGATCCACTGCTGGAGCAGGTAGAGCCCGATCTCGCTCAGGTACTCGTGGTCGACCCATACGTGGCCCCCGACCGTATAGGTGAAGAGATCGCGGCCTGGCAGCGCCCGGTGCTCGAGCATCCAGCGCCCGGCCGTCACGTGCCACCAGTAGTCCGGGTCCTGGACGGGTCGCACCACCAGCCAGGCAACAATCACAAACACGGCGCCCAGCAGCAGGCCGCGCGCCGAGAGAGGGTCGCAGAACCCGCTGGCGAACCCGGCCCGCCGCGGCACCACGTGGGCCGGCGTCGGGGATGACGCGGGTCGGGCCGCCCCCACGGCGGTGGCGCCTGGGCGTGCGGTCACGACGGTCAGGAGGCCTGGCCGTCGGCCCTGGAATAGAAGCCGCTTCGCGGATCCGGAAAGAGCACGAGAAGCTCCGGAGGGATCGGGAGCCCGCTGTCGATCAGCCGGTCCAGGATCAGCGGACGGACTCCGGTGGCCACGAAGTCACCGGCGATCCGTCCCTGCTCGTCGAGGCCGTGAGGCTCGAAACGAAAGATCTCCTGGGTGAGGATGACGTCGTCGTTCATCTTGTCGACCTCGGTTATCGAGGTCACGCGGCGGGAGCCGTCCCGCAGCCTCCCCAGCTGGCAGAAGATGTCGATGGCCCCGGCTATCTGCCCGCGGATGGCCCGCACGGGCAGCTCGATGCCTCCCATCAACACGAGGGTCTCGAGGCGCCCGAGGGCCTCGCGGGGGGCGTTGGCGTGCAGCGTGGTCATGGAGCCGTCGTGGCCGGTGTTCATCGCCTGGAGCATGTCCAGCGCCTCGCCGGCTCTGCACTCGCCGACCACGATCCGGTCGGGGCGCATGCGCAGCGAGTTGACCACCAGCCGGCGGATGGGGATCTCGCCCTCACCCTCGACGTCGCGAGGACGCGACTCCAGGCGCACCACGTGCTCCTGGTGCAACTGCAGCTCGGCCGCATCCTCGATGGTGACGATCCGCTCCTTGTCGGGGATGAATCCCGAGATGACGTTGAGGAAGGTGGTCTTCCCAGTGCTGGTGCCGCCGGAGACGACGATGTTCGCCCGCGCCTGGACGCAGGCCTTGAGGAAGCCGAAGCCGCTCTCGGTGCAGGTGCCGAAGCGGATCAGGTCTTCGACCTGGTAGGGGTCGGCGGCGAACTTCCGGATGGTCAGGGATGGGCCGTCGATCGCGACCGGGCGGAGCACCGCGTTGACGCGGGACCCGTCCACCAGCCGGCAGTCGACCAGCGGGGTCTTCTCGTCGACGCGGCGGCCCACCGTGCCCGCGATGAACTGGATGGCGGTCACCAGGCTCTCCTCGTCGGGGAAGCAGAGCCGCGTCTTCACGATCCTGCCGTCGATCTCGACGAAGACCCGGTCCTTGCCGTTGACCATGACCTCGCTGACGCGGTCGTCCAGCAAGGGCTCTTTCAGCGGCCCCAGGCGATCGTAGTAATCGGCTACGTCGACGCCGGGGATGAGAACAGGTCCGGGCATGTCAGAAGAGCTTCATCGCGAGCACGGCGAGCACCGCCGGCCCGAGCAGGATGATGAACAGGGTCGGGAAGATGCAGCCGATCATTGGCAGCAGCATCAGCAGCGTCGACCGCCCTGCCTTCTGCTTCGCGTGCTGGATGCGGGCGCCGCGCACGTCCTTGGCCTGAGTCTCCAGGACCTTCCCTATGCCGATGCCCATCTGCTCCGACTGGACGACGGCCTGCGTGAAGCTCTGCACCTCCTCGACGTGGGAGCGCTGGCCGAGCGCCGTCAGCGCCTCCAGCCGGGGCCTGCCCAACCGAACCTCCTGGAGCACCTGGTTGAACTCCTGGCCGACCGGGGTACCGCGGTAGCGTTCCGCCACCCGGGCGAGCGCCGCGTCGAAGCTGAGCCCAGCCTGGACCGTGATGCTCAGCAGGTCCATGACGTCGGGAAGAGCTCGCCGCATATCCTTCACCCGCTGCTTCGCCAGGCGCTTCAGCCAGAGCAGCGGAAGGGTGTACCCGATGCCGGCGAAGAGGATGGTGAGGACGATGGCCAGCAGGCCGCCGCCCAGCAGGCCGCCGAGCATCAACCCGACCAGCAGGAGGCAGAGGGCCGCGCCGGCCCGGACAACCAGGAACGTGCCGGTGTCGAGCGAGTAGCGTCCCGCCTGGTTGATGCTGACCTGCAGCGACTCGCGCTGGCGGGTGGGAGTGGTCCTGGCGAAAAGGTCGCCGCCCCGTCTCAGCAGCGGCCGTACGACGCGGTCCGAGAACGGCTGATCCATCTCCATCTCCCGCAGGGAGACCGGTCCCGGCCCGAGGTGGTTCTCGAGGCGCTGGACCACCAGCTGGGAGACGCCTCCGCCGCGGTGTTCGAGGCGGCCCTTGACGACGAGGTACAGCCCCAGGCAGCCGGTGGCGGCGAGCAGCATGAGCAGGGGAATCATCGGGCGTCAGATCTCGATCCGGACCGCGCGGCGAATGAGCAGGTTGCCTATCAGCAGAAGGATCGCTGCGACGGCCAGCATCAGCCAGCCGAGCACGTTCTCGGTCATGGGACGGAAGTAGTTCGGGGAGATGAAGTAGAGGACGACCGCGACCACCAGCGGGATGAGCGTTATGAACCAGCCGGACATCCGGCCCTGCGCGGTCAGCGAGCTGATCTCGCGGGAGGTCTGGACGCGCTGCCGGATGGTGTCAGAGATGATCCCCAGCATCCCTGCCAGGTCTCCGCCGGCCGAGCGGTTGATGGAGACGGCGGTCACGACCAGCTCCAGGTCGTCGGAGCCGACGCGCTTCACCATGTTGGTGAGGCTCTCGTCCACCGAACCTCCGAGCTGGACTTCGCGAACCACACGCGAGCACTCGGCCGCGGTCGGCTCCTTGGCTCGCTCGGCCACGTTGGCGATGGCCTGAGGGAACGACTGGCCGGCCCTGATGCTGTTGCCCAGAAGCAAGAGCACGTCGGCCAGCTGGTCGTTGAAACGGTTCAGCCGGCGCCGCTGGCGGTAGCGCAGCCAGAGGCCCGGTGCCGCGTACCCGGCCACTCCCAGGACCAGAATCTGCCAGCCGAGCCCGAAGCGAACCAGTCCCAGGAGAGCCGGCAGCAGCAGCGAGCCGATCCGGATCCCGATGAATTCCTGGGGCCGCATCTTGAGGTCGGCGGCGTTGAGGCGCTCCTCCAGCGTCGCTCGGCCGCGCCTCTGGGCACGCTTTTCGGCCCGCTCGGCGACCGGCTGGAAGACCCCGCCCACCCGCCCCCGAAGGTTGGCGGGCGGGCCGGCCGGGACGGCTCGCATCACTCGTTCGCCCGAGTAGCCCCTCACCTCTCCCACGGCCAGCTCCGCGGGGGTGGCGCGCCGCTGAAGCAGTCCCTGCACGAGCAGGAAGACGCCCAGGCAGAAGACGACCACGAGGAGCAGGGAGAGCTCCAGGACCATCGGAGCCTACTGGTTGAAGATGCCGGGGTAGCGGCGGGCGATGTCCGCTCGGCTGATGCCCTGGGCGGAGTTGACCGAGGTGCAGGTCTGGTCCGCGGCCGCGGGGGAGGGCGCGTAGTCCCTGTAGCTCTCGAGCGTGTACCGGACCTGAGCGTTGGCCAGGAACCAGTTGAGAAGCTCCGCCTGGCACTGGGTGACCATGACCGTGAGGCTGGAGAGGCTGGGGGCGGCCGAGCCCTGGCCCTGCTGGCCACCGGCCGGCCTCGGAGTCAGCACGCCGACCCTCAGCACGTGCAGATTGGTGAGCACGGTACGGGCATTGGTGGTCGCGTTCTGCTGTCCCGAGTTGGTGGGGATCACGGCCACGACCGAGATGGAGTCTCCAGCTCGGATGTAGCCGGCGACGCCCTGCTGCTCGCTGGTCGGAACGGTGGTGGCGACGTAACCCTGGGGGAGGGGAAGGTAGGCGATGTCCGATTGCCCCAGGTCCTCGCCCGGTTTTGCGACCAGCCCGGGGGTGATCGGCTGGCCGGCAGCGATGTTCGCCGCCGCCATCATTCCCCGGACCTCTTCCACGTGGCCGAAGGTTCCGGGCGGCACGTCGGCCGTGTACATCTGCTTGATGGCAAGGTCGCCGGGCCCGAGCACC